>DASTCX010000021.1 GCA_035710745.1 Candidatus Eremiobacteraceae bacterium
TCGCGCCAGCGTCGAGTTCTTTGAGGATCGAGACGATCTGCGATTCGGTGAAGCGGCTCTTCTTCACGTGAGTCTCCTTGGCGGGCCTTACGCCCGAGACCTCACAGTTTCCGCCTGTCCGAAATCACCGCCTCAGGTCAACTGGCTCTTCGGCGGCTGATCGCTAGGTAAGGGCCGAGCAGGTCCCACGCCGCCAGAGCCTGGCCATCCCAGAGCATGAGCGCCACTTTGCGATCGATCAGCCCCGCCATAGCGAGCGTTCCCAGATTCTCGAAGTGATTGCCGATCAGGGCCACTTGGGCCATGAGCCTTTGATTCTCGCTCGAACGAGCTTCAGGTTTGAATACTTGATAACGAAACTCGGGATCTTTGAGCTTGGTCATCAGCCCCGTCGATGCGAAAAGGTAGGCGTCCGCAAACTCGGGGGAGTCGTGCGCTTTGTTCAGCTCTGCCAAGGCGGCGATTTGATTGTTGGCACGAGCGTGACGTATCTGGATGAGTGCGGCGATTGCCGTCGCCGTGATGACGACGAGCGTGCCAATTGACGCGACGGTGTTCCAAAGCGCCAGAGTCATATCACCCTCCGAAGGTCAGGGCAATCTCGAACGGAGGGTTCACTCTCGAGCGGTCGTCATCCTCAGGGCTTGGGCGGCGCGCCTTATGGCACTTTGACTTTGACCTTGAACAGGTTGCCGATCGCGTCGCTGACGTTGATCGTCGCTGTGCCAGTCGCCACAGACGTCACATAGAACGCGACGACGGATGGGTTGACCGCTCCCCGTGATCGTAATCCGATTGATCCGTTCGTTATTCGCCCTCGGTGAACCAGGTTCTGTGCGGTCAGACCACACAACGCGCAAAAGCCCCTGTCGATAGACCCACGGGCGCGAAAGTCGTCTCGCTTTCAAGGTTGTTAACGGCGCGTCAATACGAGTGATGTGGTCCGATCGAGGGTACACCAGATAAGGCCCCGTGGTCATTTCTTTTCTCGGTCCGCGAGGGGGCAAGCGAGGGATCTATCGTGAGCATCAACTTGTGGGGCGTACCAATCCATCCCGAGATCATGGAGTACCCACCGGTCCATTCCGGATCTAGAAAACGTCGGGCCGGACGCAGACCCAGGACGGCTCTGAAAGTCGCCACGGGCGCGGCTCGGATACTGCTCGGCATCCAGTTCGGGATCTTTGGGCTAAACGGTTTCGTGCACTTCCTTCCGAACCCGGCGTACATTCCGCCGACCGCGATGGCGTTCTCCGTCGCGATGGTGACGTCGCATTTCGCGTACTTCGTCTTCGGCGTGCAGGTGATAGCGGGTCTGCTCGTCTTATTCAACCGGTACGTGCCGTTCGCGCTCGTCATGCTCGGCGCCGTGATCGCGAACATCTTCGCGTTCCACATCACGATGTGGCCGCAGGCGATCTTCCCGATGCCGATCATCGCGCTGGTCCTCTGGTTCGCCACCGCATGGCCGATCCGATCGCAATTCGCGCCGATCTTCGTTCAGAAAGTCGAGGCCGCCTAAACGATGTCGCAAGTCCTCCCGTACCTCTGGTTCGAGAACCAAGCCGAAGACGCGGCGAAGTTCTACGTCTCCGTCTTCAAGAATTCGAAGATCGACAATATAAGCCGCTACGGCGACGCAGGTCCGCTGAAAGCCGGGCTTGCGATGACGGTTGAATTCCAACTGCTCGGCTCGGACGTCATGGCGCTCAACGGCGGAACGCCTCCGTCGTCAGGCGGCCAGCCTCCCATCTCGTTGTTCGTCAGCTGCGACACGCAAGCAGAGGTCGACGATCTGTGGGAGAAGCTATCCGCTGGTGGCCAAATCATTCAGTGCGGGTGGCTCGTCGACAAGTTCGGTATCGCGTGGAACATCGTGCCGCAAGGGATCGCCGACTACCTAGGTGGTGACGACGAAGCAGGCAGGACGCGCGCGATGCAGGCGATGCTCAAGATGGTGAAGCTCGACATCGACGAGCTGCGCCGCGCGTACGAGGGCGCTCCGGTATAGCGAGGCCGCGGCGGTCGAGATAAATCTCGACCGCTCCCTATCCTCTCGGGCAAAGACCGTGAAGGTCGACCGCTCCATCTAGCAAGAATTCGGCACAATGCAAGCGGTCATTCTCGTCGGCGGTGAGGGGACACGGTTGCGGCCGCTCACATACGCCTTGCCGAAGCCGATGGTACCGATCCTCGGACGCCCGTTCATCGGCTGGATCATCGAACGGCTGCGCCGCGCGGGCGTCGACGACATCATCCTTTCCTGCTGCTACCTCCCGGACGTCATCGAGGCGCATTTCGGCGACGGCTCGGATTTCGGCGTCAAGCTCCACTACGTCATGGAGGACACGCCGCTCGGCACGGCCGGCGCGATCCGCAACGCGTTCGACCTGATCCACGGCTCGATCTTCGTCTGCAATGGCGACATCCTCACAGGTCTCGACCTTTCGAAGCTCCTTGAATCGCACACGCGCAACAACGCGATCGCGACGATCCACACGCGCGCCGTCGAAGACCCGAGCGCCTTCGGCGTCGTCGAGACGGATGAAACGGGCCGCGTCAAACGCTTCGTCGAGAAGCCGAAGCCCGGCGAGACCGATGCGCGCGACATCAATGCCGGCACGTACCTCCTCGATCGCGAAGCGATCGAAGCGATTCCCGAAGGCAAGACGGTCTCGATCGAGCGCGAGACATTTCCGCTGCTCATCGAAACGACGCACCGCGTCTACGCGGTCTCGACGAACGACTATTGGATCGACGTCGGCCGCCCCGAGACGTATATGCAGGCGCATCGCGACATCCTCGACGGCAAGTTCGAAAGACCGCTCGGCGTCGAGATACGACCTGGCGTGTGGTCCGCAGACGGCAGCGTCCTCGATTGCGCGACGCTTCAAGGTCCCGCCTACATCGGAGCGGGTGCGAAGATAGCGCGCGGCGCGAAGATCGGGCCGTATTCAGTCGTCTATGACGACGTCAAGATAGCCGACGGCGCGACGGTCGGCAACTGCATCGTGTGGCCGGGATGTGTCGTGGAAGAGAACGCGACGGTGCGCGGCGCCATACTCGGGCTCGAGGTCGTCGTCGATGCCGGAGCAAGCGTTCCAGCGGGGAGCGTCATCGGAAAGGGCGAACGTCTCGTGCGCGCCTGATGAATCCACTCGACTCGCTCAACGAAGAACAACGCGAAGCGGCCGCCCACACCGAGGGCGCCGTTCTTATTTTCGCGGGCGCCGGCAGCGGCAAGACGCGCGTCCTGACTCATCGCGTCGCGCACTTGCTCGCAGAAGATCGCGCACCGGCCTACCGCATCATCGCGGTGACGTTCACGAACAAAGCAGCCGGCGAGCTCAAACAGCGGCTCCGCGCGCTCGTCGGACCGATGGCGCAAGGCCTCTGGGTCGGCACCTTTCATTCCATAGGCGTGCGGATATTGCGCCGCGACGGCGCCGTCGTCGGTGTCGCCCCGAACTTTGTCATCTACGACGAAGCCGATCAGCGCCAGCTCGTCCGCGAGATCCTTCGCGATCTCGACCTCGACGAGCGCCACTTCGCCCCGGGTGCGCTGCTCAACGAGATCAGCCGCGCCAAGGAACGCTGCCTTTCGCCCGCTGCCTACGCGAGTTCCGCCGACGGTCGGCTCGCGACGACCGTCAGTTCCGTCTACGCCGAGCATCAACGAAGGCTCACGGTCGCGAACGCGCTCGACTTCGATGATCTCATCATGCGGACGCTCACGCTCATCGAGGGCGACACCGAGCAAGGCAAGTCATGGCGCGAACGCTTCCGATACGTGCTCGTCGACGAATATCAAGACGTCAACGAGTCGCAATACCGCATGGTGAGCTCGCTCTCGCGAGGGAGCGGCAACATCTGCGTCGTCGGCGACGACGACCAATCGATCTACGCCTTCCGCGGCGCCGATCATCGCATCATCCTGCGTTTCGAGCGCGATTTTCCGAACGCGACGACGTTCCGGCTCGAGCGCAACTATCGTTCGACGTCACCCATCCTCAGCGCCGCGAACACGCTCGTGAGCCACAACACTCAGCGCCACCCGAAAAAGCTTTGGACGTCGCGCGAGGGCGGCAAGCCGGTGAGCGTCTACGAGGCGAAAACCGAACGCGAAGAGGCGCGGTTCGTCGTCGACGCGATCAGGACCGGCACCAGCGAGCAAGGCCGTGCTTTGGCCGATCATGTCGTCCTCTACCGGACGAACGCGCAATCGCGAGCGTTTGAAGAAGCGATGCTCGTCGAGGGCATGCCGTATCGTGTCGTCGGAGGCGTCGGATTCTACGCGCGAGCGGAAGTGAAGGATGCGCTCGCCTACCTGCGCTTCATCGTCAACCGCGACGATGGCATTTCGCTGCGGCGCATCATCAACGCGCCGCGCCGCGGCATCGGGCAATCGACGCTCAACGCGATCGCCGACGAAGGCGGGCGTCGCGGATTGAGCTTTTCGCAGGCGATGCGCGATCCGGCTCTCGTCGCGCTCGTCGCGCCGAAGCGGGCGAAAGATATCGCCGCATTCTTCACGGTCATCGACCGCTTCGCCGAGATCGGCCGCGTCGAAGGGCCATCGCGGCTGCTCGTCACGGTTTTGGAAGACACCGGTTACGTCCGCGAGCTGCGCGCCGAGGACACGATCGAGGCGCAATCGCGGCTCGAGAATCTGCAAGAACTCGTCGGCGTCGCGCGCGAGTACGAGGAGCGCGAGGGCAACGACGTCCTCGGATTCCTCGCGAACATCTCGCTCGTGTCCGACCTCGACGCGATGCGCGAGGGCGAGTCGGCCGTCACGCTCATGACCCTCCACATGGCGAAGGGGCTCGAATTCCCGGTCGTCTTCCTCGCCGGCCTCGAAGAGGGTATCTTTCCGCACAACCGCGCCCTCATCGATCCGGCAGATATAGAGGAAGAACGGCGTCTCGCCTACGTCGGCATGACGCGCGCGATCGACGAGCTCGTGCTGTCGTATGCGAAGCGGCGCAACACGTTCGGCAGCGCTTACCTGCACCCGCCGTCGCGCTTTCTCACCGAGATCGCTGGTCTCGAATTCCTCAACGCGCCTTCGGTGCCGACCGTCGGCTTTTCGGGCACTTGGGACGACGTCCGCCTACCCGAGCCGACGCTTTCAGAAGATATCGTCGACCTGAGCGTTGGCGACCGAGTCGTTCATGGGAAGTTCGGCGTGGGGACCGTGCTCGAAGTCCGGGGGGCAGGCGGCGACGCGTTCGTCACCGTCAATTTCGAGACCGCCGGCCGCAAGAGCATCATGTTGAATTACGCGAAGCTGGAGAAGGTGTAGCCTCCAAACGTTGAAGATGCGACGCGCATGACGCCTTCCGCCATCCGCGTCGCCGTGTCCGGCGCTCGCGGCAAGATGGGGACGATCGCGATCGCCGCGTTGGACGCCGCGCCCGACACGTCATACGTCGGCGGACTCGTGCGATCCGATCCGAACGCGCAGCGGTCCGAGTTCGGCGATCTCGATGAACTGCTCACTTCGGCGCGGCCCGAAGTGCTCGTCGACTTCACGCACTTCCCGGATTCGAAGAAGATAGCGCTCGCGTGCATCGCGTCCGCCGTCAGGCCCGTCATCGGAACATCCGGCTACGTCAGCGACGACGTCGACGATCTACGTGCGGCGTGCGAGCGCGAGACGATCGGCTGCGTCTTCGTTCCCAACTTCGCGATCGGTGCAGTCCTTATGATGAAGTACGCCGCCGACGCTGCCCGTCAGTACGACGCGGTTGAGATCATCGAGATGCACGAGGCAGGCAAGAAAGATGCGCCTTCTGGGACCTCGACCGCGACCGCTCGCCGGCTGGCGGCGGCGCGCTCGGCGGTCCCGGGTGGTGCTTTTCGGCGACCAAAAACCGCGCTCATGAAGATCGAGGGCGCGCGCGGAGCGGAGTTCGATGGCATCGGCATACATAGCTTGCGCCTGCCCGGCGTCGTCACCCATCAAGAGGTGCTGTTCGGCGGCGACGGCGAGACGTTGCGCATCACCCACGACTCGACTTCGCGATCGTCGTTCATGCCGGGCATGCTCGTCGCCATTCGCGCGGCGCGCGAGCTCACGACGTTCGTCGACGGCTTGGAGTCGCTGTTGTGAGCGCGTATCGAGTCGCGATCGTCGGAGCGACCGGCGTCGTCGGCGAGACCGTCGCTCGCATACTGGAGGAGCGCCGCTTTCCGATCTCATCGCTGCGCGCATTTGCGACGCAGCGTAGCGCCGGCTCGGTCGTGCGTTCGGGATCGTCCGAAGCGGTCGTCGAGGCGATCGATGCCTCAGCGCCAGATCCCGGTCTGTTCGATGGCGTCGACGTCGCGTTCTTCGCGGCCGGCGATGCGGTGAGCGCGGCCTATGGAAGGCTCCTCGCCGAACGCGGCGTTCTCGTCGTCGACAAGTCATCCGCCTACCGGCTCGAGCCTGACGTGCCGCTCGTCGTGCCAGAGGTGAATGGCGCCGCGATTTCGGGCCATCGCCTCATCGCCAATCCGAACTGCTCGACGATCCCGCTTGCGATGGCGCTCGCGCCGATCGAACGCGCCTTCGGGTTGAAGTGGGTGAGCGTCAGCACGTACCAAAGCGTTTCGGGCGCCGGACGAGACGCGGTCGACGAGCTTGGCGCGCAGACGCGCGGGGAAGATCGCGCCGCCGCCGCATTGCCGAAGCGCATCGCCGGCAACGTCATACCGGAAGTCGGCTCGTTCGAAGCGGGCGGCGATTGCGGCGAGGAATCGAAGATCGCCGCGGAGTTCCGCAAGATCATATCGCAGGTGGATCTGCCGGTGTCGGCGACGACGGTGCGCGTGCCGGTCGCGGTGGGCCACAGCGAAGCCGTCGCTTTCGCGACGAAAAAGCCGGCGTCGCGCGAGCAGATCCGCGAGGTTCTGGCTATGGCGCCGGGCGTGACGTTCACCGACGGCACGGCGTATGCGACGCCGCTCGATGTCGCCGGCACGGACATCGTCGCAGTCGGACGTCTGCGCCCGGACCGCGCACACGACGACGCGTGGCTGATCTGGATCGTCTGCGACAACTTGCGCAAGGGCGCGGCGACGAATGCCGTGCAGATCGCCGAGAGTGCGTTGCGCTCGGCTCCGATCGCCGTATGAACGCGCGCAGCGCAGTGCAGCCGCTCGTCGTCTTGAAGTTCGGCGGTTCGTCGCTCGCGACTCCGGAGCTGCGGCTGCTTGCTGCGCAACGCGTTCGCAAAGCTATTGAAGAAGGCGTGACACCGGTCGTCGTCACCTCGGCGCTTGGCCGCGCGCCGGCGCCGTACGCCACCGATTCATTGATCGCGCTTGCACCGGATGCGGCCGACGGCCCGAACCGCGATCTCTTGCTTGCGACGGGCGAGATGATCGGCGCCGCGGTCTTCGCCGAGCTGCTCGAGTCGATCGGGATTCCGGCTCGCGCCCTCACCGGCGGACACGCCGGTATTTCGACCGATTCGTCGCACGGCGATGCACGAGTCACGCACGTCGATGCGGCGCCGATCCGATCGCTGCTCGCCGCGCGCGTAACGCCGGTGATCGCCGGTTTTCAAGGTATCGCCGAAGACGGCTCCGTCACGACGCTCGGTCGCGGCGGCAGCGACCTCACGGCGGTCGCGATCACTGCGGCGCTGGGCGACGCGAGCCTCGAGATCGTCACCGACGTCGACGGCGTCATGAGCGCCGATCCGCGACGCGTCGCCGACGCGCACACCGTCGAGCGGCTGACGCTCGAAGAGGTCACCGAACTCGCCGGCCTCGGCGCGAAGGTCATGCACGACAAAGCCGCCGACCTCGCGCGCGACGAGCGGATCCCCTACACGGTGCGTTCCTTGCGCAGCGGCGTCGGTTCGAGCATCGGCGGCGATGCGACACCCGATCACAACCGGCCCGTGACCGGCCTCGCGACGATCGTCGGCTGCAGCTTCGTGCACATCGTGCCCGAGGCTGCGGGCATGCCGGGCGGATGGGAGCAAGGCGTCTTCCGCGCGATGTACGACGCTGCGATCAATCTCGACTGTATCAACGTCAACGCCGCCGGCGTGTTCTTCATCGTCCAAGATGACGATCTCGAACGGGCCCGCGAGCTGCTCGAACCGCTGCCGGTCGCCGTGCGATCGCGGCGCGATTGCGCGAAAGTATCGATCGTCGGCGCCGGGATGCGCGGCACGCCGGGCGTCATGTATCGAGTCGTCGAGGCGCTGAGCAAGGCCGGCGTTCCGATCATCCACAGCACCGATTCGAACATCACGATATCCGTGCTCGTGCCCGGAACGATGGCCGCGACCGCCGAACAGGTCTTGCACGCGTACTTCAAGCTCTAGCGATAATAAGGAAAGCATTTCGATGAGCACACCGCGCTTCGGCACCGTCGTCACCGCGATGGTGACGCCCATGAAAGCGGACGGCGCGATCGATCTCGACGAAACGAAACGGCTCGCGTCTTGGCTCGTCGAGCATGGGAGCGCCGGCATCGTCGTCTGCGGCACGACGGGTGAGGGACCGACGCTCTCAGATGCGGAGAAGTTATCCTTGTTCGCGGCCGTCGTATCCGCGGTCCGCGGCAACGCGAAAGTCATCGCGAACACGGGCGGCAACGACACGCGTCGTTCGGTCGAGTTCACCAAGCAGGCCGCCGACTGCGGTGTCGACGGCGCGCTCGTCGTCGGACCATATTACAACAAACCGCCACAGGCGGGCCTTATCGAGCACTTCACGGCGATCGCCGACGCGACGGCCCTGCCGATCATGATCTACAATATCCCCGGGCGCACCGCGGTGAATATCGTGCCCGACACGATCATCGCACTGAGCGCGCATCCGAACATCGTCGCCGTCAAGGAGTCGAGCGGCGATCTCATGCAAATCGCCGAGATCTGCGCGCGTACGCCGCACGGTTTTGAGGTCTATTCGGGCGACGACCACCTCGCACTGCCGGTCGCGTCTATAGGCGGCGTCGGTGTCGTCTCGGTCGCCAGCCATCTCGCCGGCGACGACATCAAGTCGATGCTCGATCTGCATTCGGCCGGCGACGTCGAAGCGGCTGCCTCGATCCACGGGCGGCTGCTGCCGCTCATCCGTGCGCTCTTCGCGACGACGAGTCCGATACCGGTCAAAGCGGCGGTCGCGCGGCTCGGCTTCTCTGTCGGACGTTGTCGCTTGCCGCTTTGCACGCTGACCTCGGAGCAGCAGCGCGCGCTGGACGCGGCGATCGCGCCGTGGGTGGTTCCGGCGGACGAGCGATCGCTGACGCGCGCTTGACCGTCAGCGTGGCCGGCCGGCCGCGCGTCGACGTCCTCGGCTGCGGCGTCGATCCGGTCGATATGGACGACGCGATCGAGCGCATCGAATCGTACATCTCGGACGTGCGCGGCGCGCACGTGGTGACGTTCGGCGCCGAGATGGCCGTACGCGCCTCTCACGACCCTTCATATCGAGAGACGATCAACGCCGCGGAACTCGTCGTCGCCGACACGGTCGGCGTCGTGTGGGCGATGCGTCGCGCCGGTTCTACTCTGCGCGATCGAGTCGCCGGGATCGAGCTTGTCGAGCGGCTGTGCGATGTGGCGCGCGTTCCGGTGTTCTTCTTAGGCGGCGCCGAGGGCGTGGCGACGGAAGCCGCGGCTGCCTTGAAGCAGCGGCACCCGGCTTTGATAGTCGCGGGCGTTCATCACGGCTACTTCGATGATGCCGCTTCCGCGTCGGTCGCCGAGGAGATCCGCGCAACGGGCGCGCGACTCGTGCTCGTCGCGCTCGGCGTGCCGCGCCAGGAGTTCTGGATCCGCGATCATCTTCGTGGCGTCGGGCCGGCGACGTGCATCGGCGTCGGCGGGGCCTTCGACGTGTGGTCAGGCCACTCGCCGCGCGCACCCGAGTCATGGCGCAGGGCGGGATTCGAGTGGCTCTATCGGCTCGTGCGCGAACCGCGCCGCTTGGGCCGTCAACTCGCGCTCCCGGAATTCGCTGTACGCGTACTCATGCAGCGTCGATCCGGATAAATCGGGGAGCGGTCGAGATTTATCTCGACCGCCGCGGCCTGGCAAATTTGAAATCTGTAGCGGTCGAGCTTTAGTGTAGTGTCTACGGACCTTCGCTACACGTAAAATTAGGGTAAAGCGAGAGCCTTCCTGAAAGGTGTTTGTGCTTAGCAACCGCCTTCAGGAGGGCTCTTCATGTATTGTACCACGAACTCGA
>DASTCX010000022.1 GCA_035710745.1 Candidatus Eremiobacteraceae bacterium
TCGAGTTCGTGGTACAATACATGAAGAGCCCTCCTGAAGGCGGTTGCTAAGCACAAACACCTTTCAGGAAGGCTCTCGCTTTACCCTAATTTTACGTGTAGCGAAGGTCCGTAGACACTACACTAAAGCTCGACCGCTACATATCTTTTGAAAGACCGCGGCGGTTTCGAGATAAATCTCGACCGCTACATATTTATTTGAAAGACCGCGGCGGTCGAGATAAATCTCGACCGCTCTCAATTTTCTTTATCGTCGAGGTCGTGGCGATTGAGCGGTTATCGGTACTGGTCTTGGATGGACGCGAATTTCGGGGAGAGCTCCTCGATCTTCAGACCCGCGATCGCCGGGTTGTCCTTGATCGTCAGCGATTCGAGCGTCGGCCGCGTTTCGTGATAGAGGATCCCGAGCGGGATCTTGCCCGGCTTCATCAGCACGTCGAACGCATGCGTCCGGTTCGTCGGATCGTATGCGGGGTCGTCGCTCACGTGGTAGACGTTGTCCTTGAACCACTTATACGTGTTGATCTTGTTGAACGTGACGCACGGCGACATCACTTCGACGATCGCAAACCCCGGATGCCGCACACCCGCTTTGATCATCTCGACCATCGCCTTCGGCTCCGATGAGAAGCCGCGGGCGATGAAGGTACCGCCAGCGGCCAGGGCGATCGCGAGTCCGTTGATCGGCGCGTCGGGATTGCCCGAGGGGCTCGTGCCCGTCACGTAGCCCAAAGCGCTCGTCGGCGACGATTGGCCCTTCGTCAGTCCGTACGTCTGATTGTCCATGACGACGTACGTCATGTCCGGATTGCGGCGCACGGCGTGCAAGAAATGCCCTGCACCGATCGCGTAACCGTCGCCGTCGCCACCGGCGACGATGACCGTCAGATCGCGGTTCGCCAATTTTATGGCGGTCGCGGCCGGCAGCGCCCGTCCGTGGACGCCGTGCAAAGCGTACGAGTTGAAGTAGCCCGAGATCTTACCCGAGCAGCCGATGCCGGAGACGAACGCGACGTCCTTCGGCCGCAGTTCGAGTTCTGCCGCTGCCTGCTTCAGCGCGGCGATGACGCCGAAGTCGCCGCATCCGGGGCACCACCACGAGGCGGTGTGGGTCGCGAAATCTTTCGCGGTGATCGTCGTAGCCATGATCTAACGGACCCCTGCCGGCTCGCGGACCGGAGCGAACTTAGCGACCGCGTCGATGATCTCGATCGGCCTGAACGGTTTGCCATTGTATTTGAGCACGGGATGGACCGTCTCGCGCGGCCCGACGACGTAGCGGATGAGCCTGTCGAGCTGGCCCGTGAACGAGTTCTCGATGATGAAGACGTGGTCGGCGCCCTCGACGAACGCTTTCACTTCCTCTTCGGGGAACGGCCACAACGTGCGCAGCTGCATGAACGCGGTTGGCAGGCCTGCCGCTGCGAGGCGGTCTTGCGCCTCGGCGATCGGCCCGCGATTGCTCCCGTAGCCGATGATACGGATGCGCGATGACGCATCGCCGAGGATGTTCGGCTTCGGCAGGTCCGGACGCATCGACACGAGCTTGCGCATCCGCTTTTCCATCATCTTCTCGCGGTTGCGCGCGTCTTCGGTGATGACGCCGCCGTCGGAGTGCTCGGAACCCGGCGCGAGATGCATACCGCCCTCGACGCCCGGGATCGCGCGCGGCGACACGCCGTCGTCCGAGAACGCATAGCGATTGTATTCGCCGACCGAGAGCGCGCCGTTGCGCTGGAGCTTGCCGCGATCGACCGTCACGGTCGACATCTCGAGCGGCGGCAGCGTCGCCTTGCTCTGGCACAGCGCCTGCTCGGAGAGGACGAAGACCGGCACCTGATACTTCTCGGCGATGTTGAACGCGGCGACCGTCAGGTAGAACGACTCCTCGACCGTACCCGGCGCGATGACGACGCGCGGGATCTCTCCGTGCCCCGAGAAGATCAAATGGTTGAGATTGCTCTGTTCGGTCTTCGTCGGCATGCCCGTCGACGGACCCGCCCGCGCGCACTCGATGACGACGATCGGCACTTCGATCACGCCGGCCAGGCCGATGCCCTCGGTCATGAGGGCTTGACCCGGGCCCGACGTCGCCGTCATCGACCGTACGCCCGCAAACGCCGCGCCTATGGTCATGTTGATCGCAGCGAGCTCGTCCTCGGCCTGCACGACGACGCCGCCGTATTGCGGCGCGTATTTCGCCATCCACTCGAGCACGTCCGTGGCCGGCGTGATCGGATAGCCCGCCATGAAGCGGCAGCCCGCGACGAGCGCACCGTAACCGATCGCATCGTTGCCCATCATGATGAGGCGATCGCCGTCGGTCGATTGCGACTGCGCGTATCCCGACGGACGGTTGTAGTTCTCGCGGATGTATTTCGCGCCGGCTTCGATCGCGGCGATGTTCTTCTCGACGACCGCCTCGCCTTTGCGCTGGTAGACTTTCGTGACGTCGCCGCGGACGACGTCGGGATCCATGCCGGTGAGCTCGGCGATGACGCCGAGCGACACCGTGTTGCGGACGATCTCGAGGCCGAGGTCGTGCTTGGCTATTTTCCCGAGCGGGACTTCATAGATGAAGACGTCGTCGCGGCGCAAGTCGTCGGGGATCTTCTCGTCCGTGTTGTCGAAGATGATGAAGCCGCCCGGACGCATCTCGTCGATGTGTTTCTGCACGGCCTCGAGGTCGAACGCGACGAGGCAGTCGACGAAATCGGCCATGCCGTAGTTCGCGTGATCGCTTGCTCGGATGACGTAGTTCGTGTGGCCGCCGCGAATGCGCGACGGGAAGTCTTTATACGTGTAGACTTCCCGCCCCATATGCTTGAAAACGCCGGCGATGAGATCGCCGGTCGTGAGACTCCCGTCTCCAGCCTGCCCTCCGAACATCACTTCGATGTCGTTGAAGATCATCCGGGCCTCCGTGGCACTGTGCTCCGTACCTTGCGTATCGGCGCGTGTCTGACTTTAGTTAGTGGGCGGCCCAGGTGTTCCCCGCTATCCCAGGTCGACGATGACGACCTCGACGTCACCTACCGGACGTCGCCAGGTGAGCCGAGAGCCGCGCTTTTGCCCCATCAGGGCACTGCCGAGCGGCGAAGTCCACGAGATCTTCCCTTCCGCCGGATCGGCTTGGTCCTCTCCGACGATGGTGAACGTGCGCCGCTGTCCGCCGTCATCGATCGTCACCGTCGTGCCGATCGCGACTTCATCTCGTTTCGCTTCGACGAGGATCGCGTCGCCGATGCGCCGTCGCAGATAGCGGATGTCGCGCGCGATGCGCGCGAGCGGCGCCTTCGCCGCGATATCGCCGGCAGCATGACGATCGCGCACATGCCCTTGTTCGGCGAGCGCTTCGTCGAGCTGTCGATGCAGGTCTGCGAGGCCGTCCGCGGTGACGTAGTTCGGATGCGCGCTCTGCGGCTTCTCGGGTAGGTCGTCATCGGGCGCGTCGCCGTCGGTCTCCTTGACGAATGCGCGGCTCATGGTACCGGACTGCTTCGACGACTCGGGGCGAACCCCCGGTCCTAGTTGGCGGGGTACTCGACCTCGACGTAGTCCTCGGTCGTCGTCCGGTCGATACCGCGCGATGTGCGCGCGGCGTCGAGTGCGATCGTCGCGACCGCTGCGACGAGCAGATCCGCTGCGAGCGCCCAGATCCCGATGAACATCGTGACCGGTGCACCGAAGAAGTGCAGGGTGAACACCGATGCGAAATGATTTGCGATGATCATCCAAAGCGCGACCGCGATGCCCGCGATCCAGCCTGCGACGAGCGCCACCCGGTGGAACCATCTCGTGTAGAGACCGATGAGAACGGTCGGCACGATCTGCAGTATCAGCGCGCCCGCGAACAACTGGTAGTAGATCGAATATTGCGCCGGCAAGAAGAGCACCGCCGCGAGCGCGCCCAATTTCACGACGAGTGACGCTGTCTTCGCGACGTTCGTCTCCTCCCGCTCGGTCAAGGTGCGCGCGCCGAGCGCCATGTGGATGTTGCGCGTGTAGAGATTCGCCGCAGCGATCGACATGACGGCCGCGGGGACGAGCGCGCCGATGCCGATGGCCGCCATCGTCATCCCGAAGAACCACGACGGGAAGAAGTGTTGGTAGAGCATCGGAATCGCATCGTTCGGGCTGGACAGATGCAAACCGGCGGCGAGTGCCATGTAACCTGACAGCGCGATCAATCCGAGCATGAGCGTGTAGGCGGGAAGCATCGCCATGTTGCGCCGCACGACGTCCGTGCTCTTCGCGCTTAGGACTGCCGTGATGTTGTTGGGATACATGAAGAGCGCGAGTCCCGAGCCGATGCCGAGCGTCACGAACGCCGTATATTGGGCCGGCGCGAGTACGGTGCTCGCCGGCTTCGGGAGAGCCGACAACGTCCGCTCGGCCGCCGCGAAAATGTTGGCGAATCCGCCGAGCTGCAGCGGTATATAGATCACGGCGGCGATGGCGGTGACGTAGATGAGGATGTCTTTGACGATGGCCACGAGCGCAGGCGCGCGCAAACCGCCACGGTACGTATAGGCTGCGAGGATCGCGAACGCGACGATCACCGGTACGTCGCCCGCCCAGCCCGTGCCCGTAAGGCCCAGCGCCTTGATCGCGACCTGAAGACCGACCAGCTGCAGCGAGATGTAGAGCATGACGGCGATGATGCTCGTCACGGCGACGATCAACTCCAAGCCTTTGCTGTCGTAGCGGTCTCGAGCGAAGTCCGCGTACGTGATGTAGTGACGCTTGTGCGCGATCGCCCAAAAACGCGGCCCGAACACGAAGACCAACGGATAGCAGACCGCAGTGATCAGCGTGAGCGGGAAAAACGCCAGCGCGCCAAGCCCGGTCGCGAGGGCCGGCAGCGCTACGAACGTGTAGGCGGTGTAGACGTCGCCGCCGAGCAAGAACCAGGTGATGAGCGTGCCGAAGCGGCGGCCGGCCAACCCCCATTCGTGGAGCACGTTGAGGTCGCCGCGCCGCCAGTTCGCCGCGGCAAAGCCAAGGACGGTCACGCCGCCGAACAGGATGAGAAAGACGACGAGCGCGGTCCAGTCAATCATCGCGTCGCGTAGTAGACGATGCCAGTGATGATGCCTGCGATCACCGACATCGCAAGCTGGTACCAATAGAAAAACGGCATGCCGAACAGCGGTGGACCGCCCACGGCGTAGAGCTGCGGGAACATCGATGCCAAAAGCGGCAGCGCCAACAGCAAATACCAGGCGCGCTTTGAGCGTCCGCTAGCGGGCGAGCCCTTCATCGACCGCGCCTTCGCGACGTCAAAACGCCCGCCCTACCGCACAGTTGAGTAGGCCGGGGAGCGGTCGAGATTCATCTCGACCGGAGACGCGCTTGCAATAAGAAAGACCGCGGCGGTCGACCGTAAAGGTCGACCGCTCCCAAATCCTGGTGGAACGGCCCGCTCAATACTCCATGTAGGAGACGATTTTGAAGTCGTACGTCGGCAGCTTCGGCACGATCTTCTTATCGATCCGTATGCCGCCACCGCTCGTGCTGTCGAGGTAGACCTGACTGCCCGCGTCGAGCGCGCCGACGACTGTACCGGTGCCGGCTAAATCGATCGAACCGTTCGGCGCGTAGACGAGACCGACGCGCTCGTTCGTCACCGGGTCGAGCTGCAGCGCGTATGCGCCGAGCGAGTTCACGCATTGCGTGGCCGAATCGGAGCCGAGAACGACGAGCGTGCCGCCTTGGGCGCGCACGGAATAACCGCCGCTCGCCCCGACCGTTGAGAAGACGCCGCTCACCCAGAGATTCGCGCCGTCGTTGATCAGCCTCGCGCCGTCGTGGATGCAGACGTTGCCGTCGATGAAGACCGATTTGCCTTTCGACAGCACGACCGTTCCGGACCTCAACTCGACGTCACCGTCGATAAAGACGTTTCCGTCTATGACGGCCGAGCGAGTGGGTGGCGATATCGTCGGGGCGCCGCCGGTCGCCTCGTTGCTCGCGTCACCCGCGGCAGCGGTCACCTGCGACGGCGAAAGGACGGGCATCGGCGGCGAGTTCGGGAAGGCACCGCCCTCACCGGAGGTCACCTGATCGATGCCCGCGGCATACGTCGGTCCCTGAACCGCCGCCGGCACGGTGTTCTGGTAGATATTGCCGTTCGCGCGCATCACGGCATCGGCCGCGCCCGGAGTGCTTTCGTAGATGCCGACGTCGCCGCGGATATACACGTCGCCGCCCGCGATGACCGCACCGGCCGGCAGCGTCATGCCGTTGCTCGGCGCGATGAGCGCCTCGATGAGCACGCCGCGTCCGCCGCCCTGACCGCTTCCGGAAGACCATGCATAGACCGTATTCAAGGGCACAGCGATGTGATTTTTAACATTTGCGCGATCGATGACGTTGCCGGCCTTTTGCGTCGCGATCGCGTTGTACGCTATGCACCACTGGAACGAGCCGCCGTCGGCGAGCGTCCCCATCGTGCCGGCGTTGGCGCCGTTCGCGCATGCGCTCGAAGTCCCGTGGGATCTATCGAGCTCGTCGACGACCTGGTCGATGCCGGCCTCGGCCGCGTTGAAGGCAGCGAGTTTCGCGCGGATCGAGTTCTCCGTCGCTGCCGACCCGAATGCGTTGCTGAGAAGCACGACCGCGACGAAAAGCAGCACGGCGACGACGATGAGCGCTATCATCATCGTCATCCCCCGCTCGTGCCGCTTGTCGTTCAAATCGCGTACCTCTCCGTCAATTGTGCGCGAGTACGTCGTCGTCGAAGGTCGACGTATTTTGCTCGTACCCAGCTTGGCCCATGGCAACCACGCGGATCGTCGTGACGTCGTTTGTCGAATTGACGGCCGCGGAAAATTCTGCGATATTACGCATCACGATCATCGGCTGCGTTTCGGCGGCCGCCGACGCGACCGCTTCCTGCGCGAATCGTTGCAGCGTAGCGCGCTCCTGCGGCGATGGGTCGCCGATCTGCGCAGCGATCGGCGCCGGTTCGAACGAGCGGTAGACGTCGCCGCCCGGCGAGCGCTGCCAATAGACGATGAAACCTTGCCACGCGGGCGCCGCCAGCACGCCGTTCGTCTCGAAGGTCGCTCCGAGATCGTTCGAATCGACGGCGGTCGCCATGACGACCGCACTATCGGCGGTGGCGATCGAGCCGTTCCCGCAATCGACCGGCGAACGGGTACACGCGAAAATGGCGATCGCATCGCTCTCGCGCAAGTCACGCTCGAAGACGTACATCCCGGACGATGCGGGCGACATCGACTCGGCTTTCGCCTGCGCGCGCGCGGGCGCTAACAGGAGCGGCGGCACGGCTCCGGCGATCGCGAGAAGCATGAGACCGATGATGACGGCGACGACGAGCGTCTCGGCGATCGTCATCCCGCGGTGCCGGCTCACGGCAGCTGCCTCGTGATGAGCGTCTCGAGGGGCTCGAGCGTGTGCGTCTCGCCGCCGATCGTCACGATGATGGATATCTTGCAATCGAACAGCGGCGAGGACGCGCCCTCGGGCTGCGTGCAGCGCGGCGAGAGCGAGACGCTTGGCGTCGATTGGGTCGCCTGGCCAGTCGCCATCGACGAGCCGGCGGACAGCGGCTCGATCGTGGGCGACGGCAGCGGTTGTCCGGATTCGATCGCGACACGAACGTCGTCGAGATAACGATGCGCCGATGTCGCGGCTTCGGACCTGATAGCGTCTTCGCCGATCGCGTTGTACGTGAACGGCATGACGTCGAAAACGCTGATGAGCGCGAGCAACACGAGTCCGAGCGCGATGATCGCCTCGACGATTGAAAAGCCCCGGTGTAAAACCGAACGCCCCGTGGTCGACATGTGGAGGCGGGTCTTTTGCGGTGCCCAGGGGTGGCCCTTCGGCGGTGCGAATCGCGGCCTCATGGCCTCGAACCAGGAACACCTCGACCACCTCAGGCACACGGCGGCGCACTTGCTCGCGCACGCGGTCGTCGACTTGTTCGGCCCCGATGTGAAGCTCGCGATCGGACCGTCGATCGAAGACGGCTTCTACTACGATTTTCTCAAGGAACCGGGGTTCACGCCCGAAGATCTGCCGCGGATCGAGACTCGAATGCGCGAGCTCATCGCGCAGGGGCTTCATATGGAAGGAAGGCGGGTTTCGCGCGAGGAGGCCGCAGAGTACTATCGGGACAGAAACCAACCGTTCAAGCTCGAGCTCCTCGACGCGATCCCCGAGAGCGAGCCGGTTTCGATGTACACGATCGGCTCGTTCACCGATCTGTGCCGCGGTGGTCATGTCGCGTCGAGCAAGGAGATCGGCGGGCTCAAGCTGCTCAGCGTCGCAGGCGCGTACTGGCGCGGCGACGAGCGCAATCCGATGCTCCAGCGGATCTACGGCACCGCGTTCCCGACACAGGCCGAGGTCGACGCGCACCTCGCGATGCTCGAGGAAGCGGCGCGCCGCGACCATCGCAAGCTCGGCAAGGAGCTCGACCTCTTCTCTATGGAGGATGAAGCAGGTCCGGGTCTCGTCTTCTGGCATCCCAACGGCGGACGCATCCGCGCGGTCATCGAGGACTTCATCCGCGGCGAGCTGCGGCAGCGCGGCTACGAGCCGGTGTACACGCCGCACATCGTCCACGAAGCGGTCTTTATTCGTTCTGGTCATTTGCAGAATTTCTCCGAGACGATGTTCGGGCCGATGGTCGTCGAGGAACAGCGCTACCGCGCGAAGCCGATGAACTGCCCCGGGCATATCATGGTGTACAAGTCGCAGCAGCGATCGTACCGCGATCTGCCGTTGCGTTTCGCTGAGTTCGGCACGTGCTATCGTTACGAGCGATCCGGCACGATGCATGGGCTCATGCGAGTCCGCGGTTTCACGCAGGACGACGCGCATCTGTTCTGCACGCCTGAGCAGCTGCTGGGAGAATTCGAGAGCACGGCAGATGCCGCGCTCGCCGTGTTGCGCGCGTTTCAATTCACCGATTACCAGCTGTTCGTCGCGACGCGCCCGGACAAGGCGCTGGGCGACGAAGCCGCGTGGGATCGCGCGACGGCCGCGATCAAGACGGCGTGCGAGAGCGCGGGCCTTCCTTATGAGATGGATGAAGGCGGCGGCGCGTTCTACGGGCCGAAGCTCGACATCAAGGTGCGCGACGCGATCGGGCGCGACTGGCAGCTGTCGACGGTCCAAGTCGACTTCAACTTGCCCGAGCGCTTCGAGTTGACGTACGTCGGTCAGGACGGCGCCGAGCACCGGCCCGTGATGATCCATCGCGCGCTGCTCGGATCGCTCGAGCGCTTCTTCGGCGTGCTCGTCGAGCACTACGGCGGCGCGTTCCCGGTTTGGCTCGCGCCCGTTCAAGCCGTCGTGCTGCCGATCGCCGACGGACAGTTCGAGTACGCCGCGTCCGTCGCCAAGCGTTTGCGCGACGCCGGATTCCGCATCGACGTCGACGACTCGAACGAGCGTCTTCAGAAGAAGATCAAGATGCAGCAGGGTCGCAAGGTGCCGTACATGCTCGTCGTCGGCAAGAACGAGGCTGCCGCTGGCGAGGTGAACGTCCGTACGCGCGCAGGCGACCAATCCGCGATGTCCGTCGATGCCTTCCTCGCCCGCCTCGCTGACGACACCGCTAAGAGGATGTAGTAGGCCGAGCGCAGCTCGGCATGTAGCGGTCGAGCTTTAGCTCGACCGCCGCGACCTCGACCTAGAATGGAAGGGAGGTCGACCTTTACGGTCGACCGCCGCGGTCTTTCAGTTGCACGCTCGTCTGCGGTCGAGATAAATCTCGACCGCTCCCTTAGAGGTCTCAGCGACATATCTTCGCAAGCCATTTGCCGATGCAATCGAGCGCGCTCGAAAACGTCATCAATATCATCACGATCGCGGGTCTGGCCGCGTTCACCGTTTCCGGCGTCATCGTCGCGAAGCGCAAGGACATGGACGCGTTCGGCTGCATGTCCGTCGCGTTCATCACCGCGCTCGGCGGCGGCACGCTGCGCGACGTTCTCCTCGGTCGTTTCCCGTTGTTCTGGATCGCGCACGAGTGGTACGCGATCGGCGTCTTGATCTTCGCAGCCATCCTCTTCTACAGCTCGCGCTTCATCGCGCTCCGCGAGCGCGCGATCCTCATCCCCGACGCGTTCGGGCTCGGCCTCTTCAGCGTCACCGGCGCGACATACGCGCTCGAGGCGCACACGTCGTACATCGTCGCGTCGATCCTCGGCGTCATCACGGGCGTGTTCGGCGGCGTCTTGCGCGACGTCATCTGCAATGAGATACCGATCGTCTTCTCTCGGACGCAGCTCTATGCGACGTGCGCGCTCGCCGGCGTGTGGACGTACATCATCCTCGATCACTTCGGCGTCGAGAGCGCGTGGTCGTTATCGCTCGGCGTCGCCGTGACGTTCCTGACGCGGATGGCCGCCGTCTTCTTCGACCTTCGTCTGCCGACGGAGCTCGAGACGTAGGTCGCGACGCTTCCGCCCGATAAGCAATCCGCATGCGTTTGCTCGGCATCGAGACGTCGTGCGATGACACGGCCGCTGCGGTCGTCGTCGACGGTACGACCGTGGAAAGCAACGTCCTCGCCTCGCAGGATGCCTTCCACGAGGAGTACGGCGGTGTCGTCCCCGAGATCGCGAGCCGCAAGCACGCCGAATTGATCAACGCCGTCATCGAGTCGGCGCTGAGCAAAGCGCGTCGCTCGCTTGACGACATCGACGGTATCGCCGTCACCTGCGGACCCGGTTTGGCCGGCAGCCTCGTCGTCGGCGTTGCAGCGGCTCAAGGCCTTGCCTTCGCTCGCGGTCTGCCCGCGTATGCCGTCAATCATCTGCACGGTCATCTTTTCGCGAATTACTTGTCGAGCCCGCAATTCCCCGATCGCAAAGCGCCGCAGCCACCGTTCATCTGCTTGATCGTCTCCGGTGGGCACACGGATCTCATCTTCGTCGAAGCGGATGATCGCCACAAACGTATCGGGCGGACGCTCGACGATGCGGCCGGCGAAGCGTACGACAAAGTCGCGCGCATGATCGGGCTCGGTTTTCCGGGTGGACCGCACCTCGATAAGCTCGCGTGTGACGGCGACTCGAACGCGTTCGCGTTTCCGCGCAGTCTCCTGAACGAACCCGGCTACGACTTCAGCTTCTCAGGCTTGAAGACCGCGGTACGCTATCATCTCGATGCGCATCCCGAGCACGCGACCGATCGGGCGGCGGACATCGCGGCGAGTTTTCAAGCCGCGGTTGTCGATGCGCTGTGCGCGAAGACGTTGCGCGCCGCGCGGGATTTCGGGGTCAAGACGATCGCGCTTGCGGGCGGTGTGTCGGCGAACTCGGCGCTGCGTGCCGAGCTGACGAAACGCGGCAACGCGGCCGGACTCGATGTCCTCGTCCCCGCGCTCGAGTATTGCACGGATAACGCCGCGATGATAGCAGCAGCCGCTTTCTATAGAGGCGAGGCGTCGCGAGTCGATCCGGTCGATTTGAAAGCGGATCCCAATTTCGCGTGGTGAGGGTAGGCCGCGGCGGTCGAGATGAATCTCGACCGCTCCCTAATTTTGCGTTAGTTAGCTGGCGCGGACGATCTTGATGAAGTTCGTCCTTCCGGCGACGCCCATCGGCGAGCCCCCGACGACGACGACCGCATCACCCGACTGCACGACGCCTAAGCGGACGAGCTCGGCCTCGACTCGCGAGATCATCTGCTCGGTGTGGCCGCTCTGTTCGATGACGGTCGGCAGCACGCCCCAGTCGAGCGCTAGTCGACGTCCGACGACTTCGTCAGGAACAAACGCGTAGATCGGCACCGCCGGCCGGTCCTTGCTGACGAGGCGCGCAGAGAAACCGGTGTGCGTGAACGCCGCGATGACCTTCACGTCCATGCTCTCGGTGATGTGGCACGCGGCATGCGAGATCGCGTGTGAGTCGCTGTTGACGCGCTGTCGTCGCCGCTCGCGCGGCGGGAAACTCGACTCCGCCTCGAGCGCGATGCGCACCATCGTCTCGACCGACTCCACGGGGTACGAACCCGCTGCCGTCTCGCCCGACAGCATCAGTGCGTCGGTGCCGTCGATGATCGCGTTGGCGACATCGGAGGCCTCGGCGCGCGTCGGGCGGGGCGCAAAGATCATCGACTCGAGCATCTGTGTCGCGGTGATGACCGGGATCAGATGCTCCTTCGCCTGGCGGATGATATGTTTCTGGAGCGTCGGCACGCGCTCAGGCGGCATCTCGACGCCGAGATCACCGCGCGCGACCATGACCGCGTCGCTTGCCCTCATGATGGCATCGAGCCGCTCGATCGCTTCGGGTTTTTCGATTTTCGCGACGACCGGCACGACGCCGCCCGCTTGTCGCACGAGTTCCTTCGCTTCGAGCACGTCTTCGGGCCGGCGGACGAAGGAGATCGCTATGAAGTCGACGCCGGTGGCGACCGCGTGACGCAGGTCCTCGCGATCCTTGTCGGTCAACGCCGGCGACGACACCGCGACGCCGGGAAGATTCATCCCCTTATGCTCGCCGAGCATGCCGCCGTTGTCGACTATGCACGTGACGACCTCGCCACGCACCGACTTCACATGCAGCTCGATCGCGCCGTCGTTCAATAGTATGCGATCGCCCGGCTTGACGTCGCGCGGGAGCTGCGCGTACGCGGTCGACAGACGCTTTGCGGTGCCGACGACCGATTCGGTCGTGATCTCGACCGTCGCGCCGGCCACGAGTTCGACCGGCTTGTGATCGACCAGCGAGCCGATCCGCAGCTTCGGGCCCTGTAAGTCCGCCAAAATCCCGACATTGCGCCCGACCGCGCCCGATGCTCGACGGATCGTCTCGCGCCACTCGTCGTACATCGCATGGGTCGCATGCGAGAAGTTGACGCGAAAGACGTCGACGCCCGCCGCGATCAATCGCCGCACGACCGCTTCCTCGCAACTCGCCGGGCCGATGGTCGCGACGATTCGCGTGCGCCGAAAACGTCCGTCGTGGATCATGAGACCGCCGCCAAACCCTTGGCGCGCAACCACGCCGTGACGCCGTCGATGACCACTTCATGCTCGATCGGATGCAACCGCGCCAGCGCGGAAGCTTCATCGTCATCAGCGCGAAGCGCGAGCTCGCGGCGCGACAGCACGCGCCCACGATCGACCGCCGGCGTTATTTCGATCAGCGTCGCGCCCGTCATCGTGACGTTTGCGGCGATCGCATCGCGCACCGCGTGCGCGCCGCGGAAGACGGGTGAACGCGTGCCGTCCGGCAACGCGACTTCATCGGCGGATGGATCGTCCGGAAGAAACGATGGATGCAGGTTGAGTATGCCGTCGAAACCGGCGTCGAGAAACTCGGGCGCGAGCACGTGCATCCAGCCGAGGAGCAAGATCAGGCGAGCGCCGCTCGACTCGACCGTGGAAGCCAAACGCAGGGCATACTCCGCCCGCGATTCCGATCCGCGAAGCCACGTGAGGACGGCGGTCGGAATGCCCGCGGAAACTGCCCGCTCGAGCGCTCGTGCTCGCGGCGTGTCGCAGATGACGAGTTTGATGTCGAGAGGCAGACGGCCGGCGCGCGACGCGTCGAGGACCGCCTGGAGATTCGTGCCGTTGCCGGAGACGAAGACGGCCGTAGGGACCAATGAACCACGAGACATCGCAGGCCGCTTTGCCGCAAGTCCGCGAAACTCCCCGTACGGAAAGGTCGTCACCATGCAACGCAATCTTCCTCCTTATGTGGTCGCGGCGGTCGCGATTCTCTTGGCTGGCTGCGGCGCGATCCGATCCGTCATCCCGTCGGCGAATGCGCCGGCGGGGCCGTCGTATTTCTCCGCGTCGCCGTTCCTATCGACGAAGAACTATATCATCGAATATCCGGTCTCGCAAACCCCGAGCTACATCGCGAAGGGCTCCGACGGCAACCTTTGGTTCACGACAGCGGGCGACGTCAACCAGATCACGACGAGCGGCGTGCAGACCGCGTTTCCCAACGGGGGCGGATTTGCGACGCACATCGCGGCCGGCAAGACCGGCTTCCTCTGGTTCACGGACCTCAACGGCAACATCGGCGAGATCGCTGTCAACGGAACGATCACGACGTTCAGCGTCCCCGGCGCCGGCAAGACCTTCGACATCGCGAAGGGCCCCGACAACAACATGTGGTTCAGCGAGCAGAGCGCGCACGCTATCGGCCGGATCACGCCCAGCGGTGCCTCGACCCTTTTCGCGATCCCGAGCGGTGCCACACCGAGCGGCGTCACCTCGGGTCCTGACGGCAACGTCTGGTTCTCGGCGAGCGGTGGCCCAAACGTCATGGAGTTCGGAAAACTGACGACGGCCGGCGTCTTCACGGAATACCCGATAGCGCCCGGCACGCCCGGCGTTCCCGGCGCGATGACAAAAGGGCCTGACGGCAATCTCTACGCGACCGACTCGGTCGGCGGCGTCTTCGCCGTGACGACGGCCGGCGTTTCGACCTACTACCCGACGGCGTTCCAATCCAACTTCGAGAACGGCATCGCAGTCGGACCGGACAAGCAGATCTGGATCTCGCCAGGCGACTCGGCCGACGACCTCACCGAGTTCAACACGTCGAAGCATACGTTCGGCAAAGCCGCGATGGTGCCCGGATGCCCGAACGGCGGATCGTCGGCGATACCGCGCGGGCTCACGCTCGGACCCGATGGCGACATGTGGTTCGTCACTGAAGGCTGTACGTACGTCGGTGTGTACGAAGAGAAGGTCGCGCCCGTGGGTATCCGGCTCACCGGCGAGCAGCCTTTCACGGATCCGAATTACGGCTTCGAGCTCGGCTACTTCAATGGTACGACGTCGATGACGTCCGAGACCGTATCGCTTCACGCTGGCGAGTCGGTGCGGTTCCAAAACGTCGACTCGACCCTCACGCACACCGCGAGCTTCCTCGGCGATGCGACGCAGAATAGCGCGCCTTGGCCGCCCTCGTTCAACGGGTCATCGACACAATCGCCGGCAAACACGGTGATCTCGTCGAGCGGTTTTTCGACCGGCCCGCTCATGCCGGGCAAGTCGTCGCTCGTCTACGAAACCGGCATCCCCGGGTTCTATATGTTCGGCTGCGCTTTCCACTACGATCCGGACAAGATGCGAACGGTCATCATCGTCCACTGAATCGCGCGAAAGGGAGCGGTCGAGATTCATCTCGACCGCCGCGGCCTTGCGGCGCGTGGTATTTTGTAGCGGTCGCGCTTCAGCTCGACCGGAGACGGCCGATCCTGCGGCGTCAGTGCACCCTGATCGTGAGCACGTTTGATGTAAGCGTCGTATAGTATTCTCTGGACTGCGTCGTCATTCGTGTTACCGCAGTCACTGTGTATGTTCCAGGCTTCGTGAAGTCAAACAAGCTATCAAAAGCGTAAAACGCAGTGTGGTACGCTGAGCCTCCATCGAGCCACGTATTCGGTGGCGTGCTTCCTGAAAATCCGATCCGGGGGTGCTTGCTCGCTGAAAGGTACGGGCCGCCATCATATCTGACCAGAAATTGGTATTCTGAATATTCACCGGAACGGTGTGTTGTGATTGGTGCCTCCGATACATTTCTAATCGTCACGAGGAGACCTATCGATTCACCAACTTTGTAGGCGCTCTGTGTCGTTGAAATCGAAAGTGTAAGACCTTTTGATGGCGCGCCTTGCAAAGGCTGCCTATCCACGACCGTGCCGCCCAGAGCGAAAATCAAAATGGCTGCAATCATCCTATGATGACCGCTGGGCCGCATTGGTGACGCGGTTCGATCTCGCCGACGATCGCCGCATTCGGCTGCGCCGAACCGTCGATTGGCTCGCGGACGAGCGCGTCGTTCGCCGCGGCGAGCGCTTTCGTACCGTCAGCCGACGACACGATGACGCAAAAGCCGACTCCCATATTGAACGTGCGGTAGGCTTCATCGTCCGAAAGGCGCGCTTCACGGACGACTTGCGCCATGAGCGCCGGCACTGTCCATTTCGAGCGATCGAATCGCGCGGCGAGATGCTCCGGCAACACACGTTCCACGTTGTCTAAGAGACCGCCGCCCGTGATGTGCGCCATCGCTTTGATCGCGACGCCCGAATCGCGGATCGCGTCGATGTACGGCAGGTAGCACGGATGGACGGCGAGCATCGCGTCGGCGATCGTCGTCGACGAACCCTCGACTCGATCGCTCCATCGCGATCGATCGAGGACCCGCCGCACGAGCGAGTAGCCGTTCGTGTGGAAACCGTTCGCGGGCAACCCGATCACGAGATCGCCGGCGACGACCGATGTCGCATCGGGCATCGCATCGCGTTCCAACGCGCCGACGATCGTCCCCGCGAGATCGAAGTGGTCTTCGGCATAGACGCCCGGCATCTCCGCGGTCTCGCCGCCGAGCAACGCCAGGCCGAACCGTTCGCACGATGCCGCGATACCCGAGACGATCGACGCGGCGACGGACGCGTCGAGCTTGCCGACCGCGAGGTAGTCGAGGAAGAACAGCGGACGCGCGTTCATGCACGCGATGTCGTTGATGCAATGGTTGACGAGATCGCGCCCGACGGTGTCGAATCGCGCGAGCGCGGCGGCCACCAAGACCTTCGTCCCCACGCCGTCGGTGCTCGCGACGAGAACGGGCCTCTTGAAACCGCTGAGCTCGAAACATCCGCCGAACCCGCCGATTCCTTCGAGCACGCGCGGATCGCGGCGCGATCCGAGCAGTGCGCGATAGCGCTTGACCGCTTCGTTCCCGGCATCGATGTCGACGCCGGATCGCGCGTACGAATCGCTCATCATCGGCACCATTACGCGGCAGCCGTGTGAGCCCCTATTCTGCAAATTCCGAGCGCGTTGGAGGTCCGTCCTCTGGCCCGTAGAAGGGCCCGCCGATTCGCAAGACCGTTGTCCGGACCGCCGCCGGCCGTCTGCCGGCGACTCCCTTTTGAAAGGCTCCCACCGACGATGAGAATACACGTCAGCGCCGAGAAACCTGAGCGCGCCCGCGTCGATGCACTCGTACTTCCCGTCTATGCCGACGGCGTCGCATCGGCGTCCGTCGAGGCCGTCGACCGCAAGCTCGGCGGCGTCATCGACGAGCTGCGCTCCGGCAACGAGCTGCGCGGCCGCGAAAACGAAGAGCATACGCTCGTCGCGAACGGCAAGATCGGAGCGAAGCGCGTCGTCGTCGTCGGCATCGGCGCCAAGGGCGACGTCACGCCCGCGACGATCGCGCGCTACGCCGGTGTGGGCGTGCGGACGGCCGCGCGCCGAGGCTTGAGCACGCTCGCGCTCGTGCTTCCGGATGATCTTCCATTCGATGCAGCTGAAGTCGGCGAGGCCGCGACCGAAGGTGCGCTCATGGCGACTTTCGATCCGTCGCCGTATCGCAGCCGCCGGGAAGCGAAACCGGACGCCGTGAAATCGGTCACGCTCATCGCCGCCCCGTCGACGGCCAAACAGCTCGGCAAAGGTGTCGAGCGCGGCACCATCCTCGGTGAGGCGGCCAACCTCGCACGCGAAATGGTAAACGCGCCTTCGAACGACATGACCCCGACGAACATCGCCGACCGCGCGAAAGCGCTCGCGAAGAAATACGGACTCAAGGCGACGATCCTCGACACGGCCGGCATGAAGAAGCTCGGTATGGGTTCGTTCCTGTCGGTCGCGGCCGGCAGCGACGAACCGCCGAAGATGATCGCGCTCGAATATCGCGGCGCGCCGAAGTCGAAGACCGTTCTCGGCCTCGTCGGCAAAGGGATCACGTTCGATACGGGCGGCATATCGCTCAAGCCGGCCCAAGACATGGATGCGATGAAAGGCGACATGGCGGGCGGTGCGGCGGTGGTCGCCGCGATGAGCGCGATCGGGCAGTTGAAGCCGGCCGCGAACGTCATCGGCATCATCGCCGCGACCGAGAATATGCCTTCCGGCCGCGCGACGAAACCGGGCGACGTCGTCCGCGCGATGAACGGTAAGAGCATCGAGATCATCAACACGGACGCCGAGGGGCGGCTCGTCCTCGCCGACGGGCTTTGCTGGGCGCGCAAGCTCGGCGCCACGCACCTCGTCGACATCGCGACGCTCACCGGCGCGGCCGTCGTCGCGCTCGGCCACACGACGACTGGCGTCATGAGCAACGACCGCGAGCTCGTCGATCTGTTCCACCGTGCGACGCGCCCGTTCGGCGAGCGCTATTGGGAGTTGCCGCTGTTCCCGGAATACGCCGACCTCATCAAGAGCCCGATCGCGGACATGAAGAACAGCGGCGGACGGCCGGCGGGCACGATCTTCGGCGCGATGTTCATCAAGGAATTCGTCGACGACCAACCCTGGATCCATCTCGACATCGCGGGAACGTCGTGGGCGGAACGAGACAACGGCCATATCGTGAAAGGCCCGACCGCGGTGGGGATGCGTCCGATGGTCGCGCTCGCAGAGCTCATCGGCAAATCCGACGTCCACAAGCGGGCTGATGATGCCGCGCAGCGCCGCTTCATGCAGGGCTCGCTCAGCACAGCCGCGTCGACGAACGGCGCGCCGAAACGCAAGCGCGCGACCACAAAGCGCAAGAAGAAATAGAGCCACAGAAAAAAGGGAGCGGTCGACCTTTACGGTCGACCGCCGCGGTCTTGCCTACACAGTCGCCGAGCTTCGCTCGGCCTACTACATCGGATGCGCGAGTTACGAACCCAGCCAGGCGGGCTTCTTGCCCGACTTGTTGCCGCACTCGGTCATATGCTCGGCGTGAGGGATGTACCATGCGTGGATGTCGTAGTGCGGTATGGGATAGCCCGGATGCCCGTGCGGCTCGAACCATATATCGACGTGATCGATATGGTAGCCGGGCAACGGCTTCAACTGCTCATCCCAGCTCTTGCCGGATTCGAACAGCTTCTGATCAACCATGATTTCGGTGAAGGTCGGTTTGCCGTCATACCATCCGTAGATGGGGCCGAACGGCAGATCCTTGAGATTCGCGTAGTGATAGCCCATCGTCGGGATGCAGCCGAGAACGGCCGAAACGCCCTTCGGTAACCCGTCGGGATTCTGCGGACCGTGCATGCTCATCCATTTCATCTCCGAAGCAGATGGCCCCGGAGGAGGCGACGGTGCCGCCGCGGCGCTGCCCACGCACGCGACGACGATCGCCAACGCCAACCACTGGTGCTTCATGGCAATAACACCTCCCCAACCTCTAAGAGCTAGGCCGCGGCGGTCGAGCTAAAGCTCGACCGCTACATCTCCGGAGAGCTAGGCCGCGACGGTCGAGCTAAAGCTCGACCGCTACATCTCCGGAGAGCTAGGCCGCGGCGGTCGAGATAAATCTCGACCGCTCCCTTTCCTAATCGCCGAGGACGCGGCGTGCTCGTCGCCCCTACGGAGTGTGGCCCAACCAAGCCGGGCGCTTACCTGACGTGTTGCCGCAGAACAACATATGCTCCGCGTGCGGGATGTACCATGCGTGGATATCGTAGTGCGGTATCGGATAGCCTTCGTGTCCGTGCGGCTCGAACCAGATGTCGACGTGATCGATGTGGTAGCCAGGCAACGGCTTCAACTGTTCATCCCAGCTCTTGCCGGACTCGAACAGTTTCTGGTCCACCATGATCTCGGTGAACGTCACCTTGCCGTTGTACATGCCGTAGATCGGGCCGAACGGAAGATCCTTGAGCCGCGCGTAGTGGTAACCCATCGTCGGGATGCAACCGGAAACTCCGACGACGCCGGCGGGAAGACCGACCGGTGCCGGGGGCTTCATCTGCATCCATTTCATCTCCGATGCCGACGGCATCGGCATGCTCGGACTCGTCGCCGCCGCCGCGCCGCCCATGCACGCGACGACCAGTGCGGCCGCTAGCCAGGGATACTTCATTGGCAAAATACTCCTAACAGTGAGAAGTAAGGAACTCACCTAGGGAGCATCGTTTCGGGTCGTCCGCGCGGGCGACCTCTAGAGCGCTTGAACGACTAGGCCGCGTCGAGCACGTCGTGCATGACGCGCTGCGTGATGATCACGGCGGACTCATCGGCATTGTACGCATGAGTCCAATAGATGTGGACGCCGGCGGCGGCAAGATCGCCATCGATCAACCGCAGCTCGACGCGCGAGGGTTTACTGTACTTCGACGCTCGGTGTAGCAGGTACGAATCTTGCCTCATCGGTCTATAAGACAGACAGCGTGCCCTGCTGTGACACAACCGGAGCACCGCGCATCATCGGTACTCATATGGAAGGAACGATGCGTGTGACGTACGTCAGAGCTACAAACGATCGCGCGATGTAACGCAGCGCGCGAGGATCAGCCGTGCAGCGCCGGATCGGCGAGCACACCTTCGGCAGCGCGCACGACATCGCCGAGGCGTTCGTGGATGCCATCGGGATAACGACCCGTGAAGCAGCCGGTGCAGAACTCGCTGCGATCGCGCGACGTCGAGCTCACGAGTCCAGGCAGGCTCAGGTACGCGAGCGAATCGGCGCCGACCGTCTCCTTGATCTCGGGCACCGTCATGTTCGCTGCGATGAGCTGGTCGTACGTCGCGGTGTCGACGCCGAGAAAACACGGATGGCGCATCGGCGGGCATGTGATCCGCATGTGCACCTCGCGCGCGCCGGCGCGACGCAGCAGCGCGACGAGCTGTTTGCTCGTCGTGCCCCGGACGATCGAGTCGTCGACCAGCACGACGCGCTTGCCGTTGAGATTCGCCCCGAGCGGATTGAACTTGAGCTTGACGCCTTGCGCGCGCATCGACTGGTCGGGCGAGATGAACGTCCGGCCGATGTAACGGTTCTTGATGAGCCCTTCGATGTACGGCAAGTCGGACTGATTGGCGTAGCCGATCGCCGCGGCGGTCGCGCTGTCGGGAACGCCCATGACGACGTCGGCGTCGGCCGGATGCTCCTTGGCGAGCTCGCGGCCCATCTGATAGCGCGCGAGGTAGAGCTCGCGGCCCTTGTATTCGGAATCGGGGCGCGAGAAATAGATGTATTCGAAGATGCAGTTCGCCGGCTTGACCTCGGTCTCGATCATGCGGCTGCGCAGGCCGTGCTGGTCGACCATGACGATCTCGCCGGGCGTCACCTCGCGGAGCAGCTCCGCGCCGATGGTCGACAGCGCGCACGACTCCGACGCGAACACCCAGCCATTGCCGTACTTGCCGACGCACAACGGACGGATGCCCCACGGATCGCGGAACGCGAACAGTTGCGTCTCGGTCGCGAGCACGATTGAAAACGCACCGATGCAGCGCTGCATGACGCGCGCGACGCGGTCTTCCATAAGATCGTCGGGCGCCTCGACGATGAGCCGCGCCATGACGTCTGTATCGGACGCGGACGTCGGCACGAGCGTATCGGTGAGCGCCTCGCGCAGCTCGTGCGTGTTGACGAGATTGCCGTTGTGCGCGATCGCGAACCAGCCGAGGCGGCTGTGCATCATGAGCGGCTGCGCGTTGTACAAGATCGACGAGCCGGTCGTCGAGTAGCGCGAATGTCCGACCGATAGATGGCCCGGCAGTTTCGCCAGCGTGTCCTCGGTGAAGATGCTCGAGATGAGGCCCATGTCGCGGTGACAACGCAACACAGCGCCATCCGAGACGGCGATGCCGGCGCTTTCCTGACCGCGGTGTTGAAGGGCGTAGAGCGCGAAGAAGGTCGGCCGGGCGACGTCTTCGCCGGGCGCATAGATGCCCGCGACGCCGCATTTGTCGTAGACGGCGTCCTCGCTACCTTCCGGTTTCGGCCGGTAGCCGTCCCACGAGTTGCGCACGGGCATGTCCATTTATTTCAACCTTACTCGATAGCCCGCGCGCATGTCAATGACGCGCACCTAGTACGCGAAGAGCGATGTCGCTTCGGCAGCAAAGCTTCGTGCCGCTCGGCAGGATGCGGCCGTATGCCGCGCAGGCCGCATATGCGCGCTCTCGCGCCTGCTCGTGTCCGTCGCCGACCGCCGACATCGTCAGCACGCGACCGCCCGATGCCTCGACGACGTCGCCGTGGAGCGTCGATCCACCCCAAAACGCGGTGACGCTCTCTCCGAGGATAGGGTCCGGCAGGGGCAACTTCGCGACCGGCAACGATCGCACCGGATAGCCGTCGCTCGCCAACACGACTCCGACGCACGCCTCTTGCGAAAACGCGACGTTCAACGCGCGCGTTCCAACGTCAGTGTCTTGTAGCGGTCGAGCTTCAGCTCGACCGGAGACGACCTCGCTCGTCGCAACGTCGTAAAGCAGCTCGAACAAGTCGCTCTTCATCCGCGGCAACACGACCTGCGTCTCCGGATCTCCGAAGCGCGCGTTGAACTCGAGCACCATCGGTCCGCGCGCGGTCACCATGAGCCCCGCGTACAAACAGCCTCGATAGTCGATGCCGTCGGCGCGCAGACCGCGAAGCGTCGGCGCGAGGATCTCCTCGCGGATGCGGGCTGCAATCGCGTCGCTCATGACGTCCGGCGTCGGCGAGTACGCGCCCATGCCGCCCGTGTTCGGCCCGGTGTCGCCGTCGCATGCGCGCTTGTAGTCGCAGGCGGTCGCGAGTTCCGCGCAGCGAACGCCGTCGGTGACGGTCATGACGGACACTTCCCGGCCTTCGAGCAGCTCCTCGAGGACGACGCTCGTGCCCCCGCCAGGCACCTTCTGACCACCGTACCAGCCGTCGAGGATCTCCCGCCCTTCGTCGACCGATGCGCAGACGACGACACCTTTACCGGCCGCAAGCCCGTCGGCTTTGATGACGACGCCGCCCTCCCACTCGGCCAGCGCTCGCTGTGCTTGCTTCTTGTCGTGGACGACCCGAAACTTCGCGGTCGGCACGCCGTGGTTGCGCATGAACTGCTTGGCGAACGCCTTGCTCGACTCGAGCTTTGCGCCGGCTCTTCCGGGTCCGAAAACGGCGATGCCCGCTTCACGCAGCGCGTCGGCGAGACCGGCGGCGAGCGCCGCTTCTGGTCCGATAACGGCGAGGTCGATGCCGCACGCGCGGCTTTTCGCGACGATCTTCGGCGTGGCGGTCGGTGTGAGATCGCTCCAATTCTCGCCGAGCCGCGCGGTGCCCGCGTTGCCTGGCGCCGCGAAGAGGCCGCTGACGCGCGGCGACTGTACGAGCTTCCACGCCAGCGCGTGTTCGCGCGCGCCCGAGCCGACGACGAGGACCTTCACCGCAAACCTTCTTCGACGGCTTTGCGCTTCGCCTTCAGATCAACTCCCCAGCTCACGCGCAGCGGACCGGCCGCCGCGTAGGCCTGGTCGAACCCGCGGTTCACACCGACGTCGAGCGCCTCCTTGAAGCGCGGATCGCTCACGCCTACCTGCTCAAGACGACGTGCAAAGCATGTTCGCCCGCTGCGGACTCGACGACGCGGAAACCGAGTTCGCTGAGATCGATGCCGGTGAACATCGCCTCGCCCTTGCCAAGGGCGACGGGCGAGATCGCGAAGTGCAGCTCGTCGATCAGACCTGCTTGAAGGAATTGGCGTATGGTCGAGACACCACCGGCGATCTGGATATCGCGTCCACTTGCGGCCGCCTTTGCCCGATCGAGCGCCGCCTCGATCCCGTCGGTGATGAAGTAGAACGTGGTCCCGCCGTCCATCGCGATCGGATCGCGCGGATGGTGCGTGAGCACGAAGGTCGGCACGTGATACGGCGGGTTCTCGCCCCACCAGCCTCTCCACGAGTCGTCCGGCCACCCGCCGCGTATCGGCCCGAACATGTTCCGACCCATGATGACGGCGCCGTACCCCGACCGCCCGCGCGCGGCGTACCTTTCATCCGTGCCTTCCGAGCCGCCGCTCTCCCCTATCATCGCACGGAATGTCTTCGTGCCGAAGAGCCACTCATGTAATTCGTGTCCGCGCTTGCCGATCGGATCGTCCACGCTCTGTTCCGGCCCGGCGCCAAATCCGTCGATCGATAGGCTGAAGAGCGAGACCCGGACTACTCCCATTCGATCGTCGCCGGCGGCTTGCTCGTTATGTCGTAGACGACGCGGTTGACGCCGCCGACCTCGTTGACGATGCGCGTCGAGATCCGCTGCAGCACGTCGTAAGGTAGTCGCGACCAATCGGCCGTCATCCCGTCTTCGCTCGAGACGGCACGGATGGCGACCATGTTCGAATAGGTCCGGTAATCACCCATGACGCCGACGCTTTGCACGGGCGTCAGAACGGCGAAATATTGCCACGGTTCCGGATCGGCTCCGCCCTTGATCTCCTCGCGCGCGATCGCATCGGCGCGCCGCAGGATGGCGAGGCGCTCCTCGGTCACGGCACCGAGCACGCGGACGGCGAGGCCGGGACCTGGGAACGGCTGGCGTGTGACGATCGGCTCGGGCAAACCCAGCTCGCGTCCGAGCGAACGCACTTCGTCTTTGAACAAGAGCCGCAGCGGCTCGACGAGGCCAAGGTGCATGCGCTCCGGCAGGCCGCCGACGTTGTGATGCGTCTTGATCTTCGCGCCCGCTTTGCTGCCGGGCGTTTTGCTCTCGATGACGTCCGGATAGAGCGTGCCCTGCACGAGCCATTTGACGTTGCGCAGATCGCGCGCGTGCTCTTCGAAGACGGCGATGAACTCGCGCCCGATGATCTTGCGTTTCTCCTCAGGATCGATGACGCCGTCAAGCGCTTTGAGAAAGCGCTCTCGCGCGTCGACCGCGATGAGATTGAGATGGAGGACGTCGCGGAACGTCGCGACGACTTCTTCTGCTTCTCCCTCGCGCAGTAGGCCGTGATCGACGAAGACGCAGGTGAGATTCGTTCCGATCGCGCGCGCGACGAGCGTCGCGGCGACCGCGCTGTCGACGCCGCCCGATAGAGCGCAGATCGCGTCGTCGCCGCCGACTTGCGTTTTGATCCGCTCGACGGCACGGTCGATGAACGAGGACATCTCCCAATGCTGTTTGAGGCCGGCGACCTTGCGCAGGAAGTTGTGGAGCACCACGCGGCCTTGTTCGGTGTGGCGCACTTCGGGATGGAACTGGACCCCGTACCAACCGCGTTCGGGATCGCCCATAGCGGCGACCGCGCAGGTGCTCGTGTGCGCAAGCGCGGTGAAGCCCTTCGGCAGGTCCGTGACCGTGTCGCCGTGGCTCATCCACGCCTGCGAATGGCCCGGAACGCCTTCGAAGATCGGCGCGTGGACGGCATCGAGGACGAGCTCGGTCTTGCCGAATTCGCGTATCTCGTTCGGCACGACGGTGCCGCCCGCTGCCCGCGCAAGCTCTTGCATACCGTAGCAGATGCCGAGGATCGGCTTGCCGGACGCCATGACCGCATCGGGGACGTGCGGCGCTTCGGCTGCGATGACGCTTTCTGGACCGCCTGTAAGGATGAACGCCGCAGGATTGCGGCGCTCGATCTCTTCCCACGGCGCGTCGAAGGGCAGGACCTCCGAGTACACTTGCTCTTCGCGCACCCTGCGCGCGATGAGCTGGCTGTACTGCGCGCCGAAATCGAGAATGACGACGGTCTCTTGGGCTATTTCCGACCGCGGTTCGTGGACGGCCATGCTTGAGACTTCCGTAAACGCCGCGCCCTCGCCTTGCGAATAACCCGTACGATGAAAAGGGGAGCGGTCGAGATTTATCGGCGCTTCAGGCTTTCTGGTGGCTCGGCGATAGGTCGAGGCCGCCGCAATGGAAGTAGATGGCCTGGGCAAAGCGTGCTTCGTTTCGGAAGCCGCGGGCCTGGTATTTGACCCATTGGATC
>DASTCX010000023.1 GCA_035710745.1 Candidatus Eremiobacteraceae bacterium
CTGGGCCAGACCGTATGGAGTGCCCGGCGCCTCGCTCGTAAGTTGGCGCGGGTTGCCGTCGGGAGTGGCCCGGCGGTAGAGCCGCAATTACGGGAGGCGCCGGTTATGGGCGAAGGTAGCTGGGTCGGACTCGATGTGCACGCTCGCTCGGTGGTCGCGGGCGTGGTCGATGGGGGGAGCGGCGAGGTGCGGTCGCTGCGGCTGCCGCCGGGTGGTGATGCGACGGTCGCGTGGCTGCAGACGTTGCCGACGCCGGTTCGGGTCGTGTACGAGGCGGGGCCGACCGGGTACCGGCTCGCGCGTGCGTGTGCCGAGGCGGGGATCGACTGTGTTGTGGCGGCGCCGTCGCGGGTCCGAGCTGCAGCCGATCGGGTCAAGACCGACAGGCGTGATGCCGAGCGGCTAGCGAGGCTGCTGCGACTCGGTGAGATCACTCCGGTACGCGTGCCCGCGCCGGAAGAGGAGGCAGCGCGGGACCTCGTTCGTGCACGTGAGGATGCGCGCTGCGATCTGATGCGGGCTCGTCATCGGCTCTCGAAGCTGCTGCTGCGGCATGGGCTGGTGTACGACGCGACCGCTTGGACACGGACACATGACGCGTGGCTTCGCCGGCAGCGGTTCGACGGCGGGCCGCTTGCGGTCGTGTTCGACGAGTGCTACGGCCGCATGCTCGACGCGAAGAGCAGACGGGACGCGCTCGACAAGGCGATCACCGAGCTCGCCGCGATGCCGCCCTACGTCGATGTTGTCGAGCGGCTCGTCTGTCTCCGCGGCGTTTCGACGCTGACGGCGTTCGCGTTGACCGTCGAGCTCGGCGACTGGCACAGGTTCCGACCCGAGTCGCTCGGCCCGTTTCTCGGGCTCACTCCGAGCGAGTACTCAAGCGGCGAGCGGCGCCGTCAAGGCGGGATCACCAAGGCCGGCAACAGCCACGTACGCCGGCTGCTGATCGAGGCCGCCTGGCATCAACGCCGCCCGCCCCGTCGGAGCGTCACGCTCGAACGCAGACGCAACGGCAAGCCTCTCGCCCTACAAGCCCACGCGGAGCGCAGTACCCGCCGGCTGCACGGACGCTGGCACGCGCTCGAAACTCGAGGCAAGCCCCGCTCGATCGTCGTCGTCGCCGTCGCGCGCGAACTCGCCGGGCACTGCTGGGCACTCGCGACGATGCAGTAGCCGCCACGATCAACGGCTCGGCGAGGAGAGCGCACCGGCGCAACGACGCGAGGAGCGACCCGAGAGAACACTGTGAGCGGCCCCCACCGGGCCACGCTCGACGCCAGAGAACGGCACCGCTCCTCATCTCGCACACCCGGTCATGCGGCACCAACCCGCGCATATGAGTCGCGACACAGACGTCGACGACAGCCGATGCGCTCCCCCCGCCGACACCGAACCCCACAAACAGCGGGGCAACTCACCCCTGGGCGGTTGACAGAGCGCACTCCATATGAGTGTTCCGGAATGACCCCTGA
>DASTCX010000024.1 GCA_035710745.1 Candidatus Eremiobacteraceae bacterium
TCTCCCTTATTCTGATGGAATGACCGCGGCGGTCGAGATAAATCTCGACCGCTCCCTTATTCTGATGGAATGACCGCGGCGGTCGAGATAAATCTCGACCGCTCCCTTATTCTGATGGAATGACCGCGGCGGTCGAGATAAATCTCGACCGCTCCCTATTATGCAGTTATTTGCTTTGCATCAACTCGACGCGGCGTTGCTCGACCGTCGGGTCAGCGATCTTCTTCGAAAGCGAGGTCAGCGTCGCGATCGCGGCCGGACGGTTCCCAGCCGCCACGTCTTCGTCTGCGATACGGACGCCGATGCGCGCCGCGTCGTCGTGGCGATCGAGCGCCAAATAGCATTCCATGAGCATCTCGAGCGCGTCGCGATCGGGCGACATCGAGATGACCCGTTCGAGCTGGCGGCTCGCCGCTTCGAACTCGCCGCTCGCGATCAGATCCAGCGCCTTACGTTTCGTGAACGAGGCCAGGCCGGAGACCGACGGACGCGGCGGCGCTTGCGGCACCGATGCTGCGCCGTCAGCGATCGCCGGCGGCGACGAATCGATCCGCGCCGGGGCCGCAGGCGCGGCCGCAGCGGCTTCGCGCGGAGCTGATGTCGGCGCGCCGTTCAAACGCGCGCGGACCTCGTCGGCGGCCGAAGGGTCCATCTCGCGCAGCGAGGCCCACAGCGACGCGTCCGACGGATCTCGCCTGATGAGGCTTTCGAAGCTGCCGGCCAGCTTATCTGCCGTGATCTTCCGCGCCGAGTTGTCCGTCGAATCGCTCGCCGTGAAGGCGGCCACGATCCCATCGAAGACCGCGCGACGACGCGCAAGATCGTCGACCTCGACCGAGGACAGCGCATCGGCTGACTCGTCGAATCGGCCGAGCTGCGCGTAGACGTCCGCGAGCTTGAGATCGACGCCGGATGCGTCGCCGCGCATCGACTTGCACGTCTGGTATTCGTCGAGCGAGTCGAGCAGGTAGCCGGCTTGGCGCAGCGCTTCGGCGTTCGCGATGCGGATGTCGAAGTCGTCGGCGAACTCGAGCGCCAGCTGATTGAGCAGGTCGAGCGACTGCTCCGTCGGGGGCGAGCCGAACGCGATGCGCGCAAATCTGTTGGCGACGTTCCCTCGTTCCTTGCCGAGCGCGCTCTGCTCGCGCTTGCCGAGGAAGAATCCGCGGACCTTCTCCTTCGCCGACAGCATGTCGGCGAGGACGTCTTGCGCGTCGTGCGGCCGGCCTTCGCTGACGAACGCATCGACCGCCGCGAAGAACTGCGGCACGCTTAGACGCAGTCCGTCTCGGGCCGCAGCTTCGCGTGCGGACGTCAATAGTTCGTCGGCAGGTTTATTGTTTGACCGCGCCATTATGTGCCAGCTCCGTCCGCGTGCCGTTCTCCGCGAGCCGCGCCTTCAGTTTCGCCACGCGCGTCGCGACGTCGCCGTAGTTCGGGTCGCCGGTCTGCAGCTCTTCCCACGACCAAAGCGCGAGGCCGAGGGATTCGGGGTCGCCTTTGCTCTCGTGGAGATCCGCGAGCTGGTAGAGGGCTTCGTGATACTGGCCGTCCGGATGGCCCTCGATCTCGAGCGCCTTCGAGAAGCGCGCTTCCGCAGCTTCGAGATCGCCCTGGCCGCGCAGGCACTTGCCGATCGCGACGTTGCCGAGCACGGCGTATTCAGGATCCGCCTCGAGGCTCTTGAGGGCGGCGAGCGCCTGATCGGCCTTGCCCATATCGGCGAGCGTGCGGCCGAGCTCGTAGCGCGCGCGCGAATTGTGCTGATCGCGATCGCGAGCCGAAGAGAACAGCGCCACAGCGTCTTGCGATCTTCCGGCCTTGCGCACTTGCAGGCCTACGTCGACGAGATAGTCCGCCGGTTTCGGCTTTGCGTTCGCATCGGTCTGCGCTCGCTGCACCGCTTCGGAGAATTTGCCGGCCGCGATGAGCGCATCGACGGAGGCGGGCGGGGCGGCCGATGTCTGTCTCGGAGCGGCCGGAGGCGCAACCGCAGCGGGCCCTGCCGCGGGCGCGGCAGCAACCGGAGCGGGCGCAGGCGCTGCTTGCGCCGGGGCGCTTTTTGCGGGCGCTGCCGCCTTTGGCGCTTCGACTTCGCCGACGAGCGGCGCCAGTTTGAAGACGATGTCGTCGAATTGCGACTTGCGCTGGGCTTGCAGCGCCGTGAGGCGAGCGAGCGCGGCTTCCGCTTCCGCGCGCTTCGCGTTGACCGCGGTCGCGATGTCGGATAGGTCCAGATGCGCTTTGTCGAGCGACGCTTGGCGTTCGCGCAGGCCGTCGAGCGAGGATCTCGCCTGCGCGGCTCCCGCCGTCGCGTCCGATGCGACGCCGTGCGCGTCGCGAGCGCCCGCTTCGAGCGCCGCGATCTGAGCTTCGATGGAATCCGAGGCTTGACGCACGGACGCGAGCTTGGTCCGCAAGTCGGCGAGCGCCGCATCCGCGCTGCTCGCCTTGGCCTTCACATCGTTCGAACTGCCCGCGACAGCGTCGAGGTCGGCGCCGACTTTGGCCGCGAGGTCCGACGTCGAAGCACATCTCTGACGCGCATCGGCGATGAGCGCCGGCAGCGTGGAGAGCGAATCGAGTTCCGCCTTCGATTTCGCTATCGCGTCGCCGAGCGACGCCAGCGACGCTTCCTCTGCTTCACGCTCGGAGACGACTTTCGCGAGCTCGTCGCGCTTCCCGGAGAGATCGTCGTCGACCGATTGCTGCTGCTGCTGAAGCGCTTCGAGAGCCGCTTGCGCCTTCTTGATCTCTTCGTCGAGAGCCATGCGCTGGCGATACGTCTGCGCGACCGCGCTCTGCACTTGTGCGAGCTGCGCCATCGCATGCGACTGCTGCTCGAGCAGCGCGAGGTCGGGCGGCAGGTTCATGAGCGACGGCGAGACCGTCGATGCCGCGGCTTCGGCTGTCGGGGGCGCGACCGACGTGACGTCGGCGATCGTCGCATGCGCAGGCCGCTCTGCGGGCGCCGACGTCGTCGTATCGACGGGCGGTGCAACGGGTTTCGCTTGAGCTGCTGCGGGCGCCGGAGCAGCGTTGACGCTCGCCTCGGCGGCGCCGAGCGCGCGGCGCGCCGCGCCGTTCGAAGCATCGATGTCGAGCGCGGCCTGCGCCAGGCGCTTGGCATCTTCGTAGTGCGCTACGCCGATCGCGGCTTCCGCGCCCCGCACGTAGTTCGCGACCGCATCGTTCGTCTGGTTGCGGATCTTGTACAATCCGCCGAGATGCTCGTACGCCGCGAAATTCGTCTTGTCTCGTTCGACCACGCGATTGAACGCGAGGATCGCTTGATTGTGCTGACCGTCGAGTTCGTAGAGCGAACCGGCTTCGTACAGGGCCGGCAAATGCTTGAGGTTCGCCTTGCGCAACACTTCGACGAACTTATCGAGCGCTTCGTGCTTCTTGCCTTCCGCTACGTCGACGCGGCCGAGCTCGAAAAGCGCGTCCATGTTCTTGCCGTCGATCTCGTACGCCGCCACGAAACTTTGACGTGCGCGCACGGTGTCGCCGGTCTCGAGGAACCCGCGACCCGCTTCGAGGTAGCGCGACACCGCATCGGCCGGCGATCCCGCGTCCGCCATCAACTTCGCCGCTTCCGCGAGCGCCGACGCGGGCGCGTCGAGTCGCGTCGCCACTTTGCGAAGCGAGGCCGCAGCGCCATCGACGTCGCCGGATTTCAACGATGCCTGGGCATGTTGGATGGCCGCTTTCACTTGCTCCGCATCAAAGGGGGGCCGCGCCTCTGCTCGGGGTTCCTTCACGCTCGCCATGCCGGTACTTCACGTTCTTCATCGAGAGGGAGAGTAATGGGCGTATGCGCGTTTTGCGGGACACAAGACGCGCGCTTCCAGGTACATTGAATATCGGCCGAAGCCGACGCCGGTGTAGAGGCCCGGTTTAGTGAGCGCCTACAGTCGCCGAATGGAGCGCCTCTAGGTAGCGCTCGGCATCCATGGCTGCCCTGCAGCCGAGACCCGCGGCCGTCACAGCTTGCCTGTAGCGGCTATCCTGGACGTCGCCCGCCACGAAGACCCCCTCGGTATTCGTCTTCGTGCCGTCCGGCGAAGCGATGTATCCTTTTGCGTCGAGGTCGAGTTGACCCGCGAATAGCTCGGTATTGGGCTGGTGGCCGATCGCGACGAAGACGGCGTCACAGGGGCGCTCGGTAACTTCGCCCGTCACGACGTCTCGTAGCCGGGCCCCGGTGACCTTGTTGTCGCCGACGATCTCCTCGACCACCGCGTTCCAGACGAACGAGATGCGCGGGTTCTCCATCGCCCGCTGCTGCATGATCTTCGAAGCGCGCAGCGTGTCGCGGCGGTGCACGATCGTCACGGTCGTGGCGAATCGCGTCAAGAAGATCGCTTCCTCCATCGCGGTATCGCCGCCGCCGACGACGATGAGATTCCGGTTCTTGAAGAACGCACCGTCGCACGTCGCGCAGCTCGACACGCCCCGTCCGCGCAGCCGCGTCTCGCCTTCGACGCCCAGCCACAGCGCCGACGCCCCGGTCGCGACGATGATCGCGTCGGCGCGATGCTCCATATCGTCGACCCACAAGCGGAACGGTCGTTTGCTGAAATCGACGCGAGTCACGTCGACGTTGTGGATCTCCGCACCGAAGCGCTCAGCCTGCGCGCGGAATTTGTCCATCAGCTCCGGCCCCATGATACCGCTCGGGAAGCCGGGATAGTTCTCGACTTCCGTCGTGAGCATGAGCTGCCCGCCGGACAGACCGCCGGCGAAGACGACGGGCGCGAGTTCCGCGCGCGCCGCGTAGAGCGCCGCGGTGAGTCCCGCAGGTCCGGATCCGATGATGATGAGACGTGCCATGACCCGTTCATTTCTTTGGGCCGCCGAGCTTGCCTCTTCAAGGTATCCCACGATGCCGCCATGTAGCATCGGTGCCATGGCCGACGCTGCGACGAAAACACCCGCGACGAAGACCCCGATGGAATTCAGGCTACGAGTCCTATGGCTCGCCGTCGCGTATTGGGCCGGCTTCTTCTTCGGCGCGATCTTCCAAGAAACGGTCTTTCACGGCGGACCGGAGCCGACGATCGTCGTCCTCGGATCGCGCTTCGGCCAGCCAGGCATCGAGTTCTTCGCGTGGCTCGCCGTCGCGTTCGTCGTCGCCGCATGGCTCGTCCGCTGGTGGGGATCGTCGTATCATTCCGCCGGCGTCGTCATGAGCGGCGACGTCGTGACAGACGAGTTCACGGTCGCCGGCCCGTATCGATACGTCCGCAATCCGCTCTATCTCGGCAACCTCTTGCTCGCCATCGGGATCGGTGCGCTCGGACCGCCGCCGGCGACGCTGCTCGTCGTGGCGTTCAACCTGATCGTGATCTACCGGCTCATCTTCATAGAAGAGCGTTTTTTGAAAGCGACGAACGGCGACGCCTATGCTCGCTACTGCGCGGTCGTGCCTCGCCTGCTGCCCCGATTGACGCCCGCGGCGTTGCCCGCCGATCCGCGCCGGCCCGACATCGCGTACGGCTTCATCACCGAGCTGTTCGCGCTTGGGTTCGTCGCCTCGATGATCTATTTCGTCTTGGTCGTCTTGCCGGCTCAAGGCGGCCGCCATCTCTTCATGTACTTCTGGCTCATCGTCGCGGTCGCGGTGATCGTCCAGTCGCTGCTTTCAAGGCGTGCTCGCGCCGCACGAGGTCTGTGATCGGTGAGCTCCGGCATCAAGAGCGATCTGTTCGAAGCGGTCGGCAACACGCCGCTGCTCAAGCTGGCGAAACTTTCGAAGGCGGTCGGCAGGACGATCCTCGGCAAGGCCGAGTTCCTCAACCCCGGCGGCTCGGTCAAAGACCGCGCGGCGAAATATATCATCCTCGATGCCGAGCGCGAAGGACGACTGCGCCCTGGCGGCACGATAGTCGAAGGGACCGCCGGCAACACCGGAATCGCACTCGCGCTGCTCGGCAACGAGCGCGACTATTCGACGATCATCGTCATCCCCGACGATCAGTCGCAAGAGAAGATCGATCTGCTCCGCGCGTTCGGGGCGGACGTCCGCGTCGTACCCTCCGCGCCGTTCACCAACGAGAACAACTACTACCACGTCGCGCGGCGGCTCGCCGCCGAAACGCCGAACGCCGTGTGGGCGGATCAGTTCAACAACCCGGCGAACTATCTCGGTCATTTTGAATCGACCGGACCGGAGATCTGGGAGCAGACCGGCGGGAACATCGATCTGTTCATCTGCGCGTGCGGCACGGGCGGAACGTTCGCCGGTATCTCGAGGGCGCTCAAAGCGCGCAAGCCGCAGCTGCGGACGATCGTCGCCGATCCGATGGGCTCGGCCATGTATTCGTACGTCAAAAAAGGCACGCTCGATTTCGAAGGCGATTCGGTGAGCGAAGGGATCGGCATCAAGCGCGTCACCGATAATTTCAAGCACGCGCTTGCCGACGACGCGCTGCGCGTCGACGACCGCACGATGATCGAGATGGTGCACTACCTATTGAAAGAGGAAGGCCTATTGCTCGGCAGCTCGGCTGGCCTCAACGTCTCGGCCGCCGCGCGGGCCGCGAAGGCGCTGCCGGCAGGCTCGACCGTCGCCACGATCCTTTGCGATGGCGGAACCCGCTATATGTCGCGGCTGTTCAACCCCGCATGGCTAGCCGAGAACGACCTGACGCCACGCGCAAAGGGCCTCGAGTTCCTCGACTAAGGGAGCGGTCGAGATTTATCTCGACCGGGCAGTCCCATGGCGAGCCCCGACCGTAGGTTTTCGGGGGGCCGCAACGAAGGCGCGCTTGGGAAAAATTTCACAAAGTCTCTTGCGCTCTGGCCCCGGGGAAAATCAACGCGCGTGTTCGCATCGCCCTGGACGACCGTCCTCATCTACTTCATCATCGCACTAGTCGTGGCAGCAGCCGTGGCCGTCGTGCCCGGCATCTTCACGGCCAACCGGCCGACGAAGCAAAAGCTCGACCCCTACGAGTGCGGCGTGCCGCCGACATCGGCGCTCGGCGGGCGGATGCCGATCCACTTCTACCTCGTGGCGATGCTTTTCGTCGTCTTCGACGTCGAAGCGGCGTCGTTCTACCCTTGGGCCGTGAAGCTGAAGCAGCTCGGCGCCTTCGGGCTGCTCGAGATGCTCACATTCATCGTCGTGCTCGGCATCGGCTACGCGTACGTCTGGAAGAAAGGCGGCTTCACATGGAAGTGAGCCCGCACCATCCGTTCATCACGACGAAGCTCGACGAATTCGTCCGCTGGGCTCAGACATCGTCGATCTGGCCGATGACGATGGGACTCGCGTGCTGCGCCATCGAGATGATGAGCATCGTCTCGCCGCGTTACGACGTCGCCCGCTTCGGCGCCGAGAAGTTCTCTTCGTCGCCGCGGCAGAGCGACCTCATGATCGTCTCCGGCCGCGTCGCGAACAAGATGGTGCCCGTCATCAAACAGCTGTTCGAACAGATGCCCGATCCGAAGTGGGTGATCTCGATGGGCGCATGCGCATCGAGCGGCGGCGTCTTCGACAACTATGCGGTCGTGCCGTGCGACACGTTCTTGCCGGTCGACGTCTACGTGCCGGGTTGCCCGCCGAGTCCCGACGCGCTCATCTACGGCATCATGCAGATCCGCAAGCAGATTGAGGCGGGCGGCAAGCGCGAGGTGCTCGTCGCGCGTGCCTGATAAGGTCCACCCCCACCCCGATCGCGTCACGACCGCCGCCCTCATGCCGGCGCTGGAGATCGCCGCAGGCGAGGGGCTGCTCGAAGCCGCGTCGCTCGACGACATGGATGAAGCGGCGATCCTTCCGGGAGCGCTACACGCCGCGGTCGAGACGCTGCTCTCGTTCGGCTTCACCCATCTGCTCGACATCGGCGGCACCGACCATCTGCCGCTGACGCCGCGCTTCGAAGTGAGCTATCATTTCGCCGCGATCGATCCGAAGCGCCGCGATCCGAAGGCGCCGGTTTCGCGCTTCAGGCTGCGCGTGTTCCCGCAAGATCAGGATCCGGTCGTGCCCTCGCTCACCAAGTATTGGCCGAGCGCGAACTGGGCGGAGCGCGAGGTGTACGACCTCTTCGGCGTGCGCTTCGACGGCCACCCGGATCTCAAGCGAATCCTCATGCCCGACGATTGGGAAGGTCACCCGCTTCGCAAGGACTATCCGCTGCGCGGCACGCGGCGGAACTTCGTTCCCGGCGGCCGGGTCGGTCCGATCCCGCCGACGCGAGATTGACGCCGTGATAGACCTCTCCGCTTACACCGACAATCCGGATATCAACCTCAGCCCCGGCGCGGCGTCGGACACGCTCGTCCTTTCGATGGGCCCGCAGCATCCGTCGACGCACGGCGTGCTGCGCGTGATGCTCAAGCTCGACGGCGAGACGGTCGTCGAAGCAGAGCCCGAACTCGGCTTCCTCCATACCGGCATCGAGAAGCAAGCCGAGAATCTCTTCTGGCAACAGGCGGTGACGGTCGTCGACCGCGCCGACTACCTCGCGCCGCTCTCGAACAGCTTGTGCTACGTGCTCGCGGCGGAACGATTGCTCGGCATCGACGACGTGCCGAAACGCGCTCAGGTGCTGCGAGTGATCTTCGCCGAGCTGACCCGGATCGCCAGCCACCTCGTCTGGCTCGGCACGCATGCGATCGATCTCGGCGCGATGTCGAATTTCTTCTACGCTTTCGAGATGCGCGAGCGGATACTGCGCATCATGGAGTTCGTCACCGGCGCCCGCATGCACCAGTCGTGGTTCCGCATCGGCGGCGTTGCGCTCGATGTGCCAAAGGGCTTCCTCGCGCTGCTCGACGAGTTCATCGCGGCGTTCCCGCCGCGGCTGGCCGATCTGCGCGCGATCCTCGAAGGCAACGTCATCATGATGGACCGTCTCGTCGGCGTCGGGAAGATCGAGGCCGCCGATGCGATCGCATGGGGTCTCACCGGCCCCAGCCTGCGCGCGACCGGCGTCGCGTACGACGTCCGCAAGGCGTTCCCGTACAGCGGCTACGACGAGTACGACTTCGACGTGCCGACGCACGACGGCGGCGACTGCTACAGCCGCTTCCTCGTCCGCGTGCGCGAGATGCACGAAGCGTGGCGGATCATCAAGCAGGCACGCGAGCGATTCCCGGGCGGGCCGGTGACGATCGACGATCGCAAGATCGTCAGTCCGCCGAAGACCGAGATCCAGCACTCGATGGAGGCGCTCATCCATCACTTCAAGCTCGTCTCGTCCGGCTTCAACGTCCCCGAGGGCCACATCTACAGCTGCGTCGAGAGCCCGCGCGGCGAGCTGGGCATGTACGTGACGAGCGCCGGCGGCAACAAGCCCTGGCGCGTCCGCTGGCGCCCGCCTTCCTTTTATAACTTGCAGGCGCTCAAACGCTTGGCACAGGGCAATCTCATCGCCGACGTCGTCGCGATAATCGGCAGTCTCGACCCGGTCTTCGGCGAGGTCGACCGTTGACGCCGGCTCGCGAGGCGAAGGGCAAAACGCTCATCGCCGCCCATCACGATGGCCAGAGCGCGCTCATCCCGTTCTTGCAGTATTGCCAAGAAGAGGACGGCTACGTCACGCCCACCGCGCTCGACGACGCCGCGACGCTCACCGGGCTCACCCGCGGCGAGGTCGAGTCGATCGCGTCCTTCTACTCGCTGCTGTTCCAGCGTCCGATCGGCAAGCACGTCATCCAGGTATGCCGCACGCTCGCGTGCATGCTCGGCGGCGCCGACGAGTTGCGCGCGCACGCGAGGGCGCGCCTCGGCGTGACCGACGGCGGAACGACTTCCGATGGCGTCTTCACGTACGAAGAAGTCGAGTGCCTCGCGGCGTGCGACAAGGCGCCGTGTCTGCAGCACAACCTACGCTACCACTACAACGTGACGCCGGCCGAGTTCGACCGGCTGCTCGAACAGTGGAAAAACGAGCGGCCCGAAGCCGCGATGCCGGCGGAATGATGCGATGACGCCTTTCGAACCGGTTCTCACCAAGGGCCTCGGCGAGCTCGATCTCGCCGACATCGACGTGTACGAGAGCCGCGGCGGATTTGGCGCGCTTCGCAAGGCGCTGCGCGACCTGACCCCCGACGCGGTCGTCAGTGAAGTGAGCGCCTCGAACTTGCGCGGCCGCGGCGGCGCCGGCTTCCCGACCGGCAAGAAGTGGAGCTTCCTCCCGAAGGACGGCCGCCCGCGCTATCTCGTGTGCAACTGCGACGAGGCCGAGCCCGGCACGTTCAAAGACCGCATGCTGCTCGAGAAGACCCCGCTGCAGATCATCGAGGGCCTGCTCATCTCGGCCTACGCCATCCAAGCCAAAGAGATCATCATGTACATCCGCGGCGAGTTCCTCGAGGGCTACCGCGTCTTCAAGAACGCGCTCGATGCGGTGCGCTCGCGCGGCTACGTCGGCCAGAAGATAGCCGGCAGCGATTTCTCGATCGACATCCTGCTCCACCGCGGCGCCGGCGCGTACATCTGCGGCGAGGAAACGGCGCTGCTGAACTCAGTGGAAGGCAAACGCGGCGAGCCGCGTCTCAAGCCGCCGTTCCCGGCGAACGCAGGGCTCTACGGCATGCCGACCGTCGTCAACAACGTCGAGACGGTCGCGCTCGTGCCGTACATCATGACGCGCGGTGCGAAGTGGTTCGCGTCGATCGGTCCGGAGAAGTCGCCTGGACCGAAGATCGTCTCGGTCAGCGGTCACGTGCAGCGGCCCGGGAACTACGAGATCCCGCTCGGCATCTCGATGCGAGAGCTCATCGACGAGTACGCGGGTGGGCTGCGCCCCGGCCGGCGCGTCAAAGCGATCCAGCCCGGCGGCGGGTCTTCGGCGGCGATCTTCGAGGAAGATCTCGATACCGGCTACGATTACGAGTCGCTCGCCGCGAAGCGCACGATGCTGGGATCGGGCGCGGTCGTCGTCATGGACGACACCGCATGCCTCGTCCGCTCGAGCATGACGCTCGTCCGCTTCTTCGAAAAGGAGAGCTGCGGCCAGTGCACGCCGTGTCGCGAGGGCGGCCAGTGGGTGCACCGGCTCGTCGCGCGCCTCGAAGCCGGCGAAGGCACCGATGCCGACCTGCGCGTCTTGAACACGATCAACACGACGATCACCGGCACGAATCTCTGCCCGCTCGGTGATTCTATCATGCCGTTCTTATCGTCGGTCCTCACGCGATTCCCCGACGAGTTCGCCGCACACGTGAAGCTCGCGCGCTGCCCCTTGAGCGCCGGTTCCAGCGAGAGCGCCGCCTGATGGCCAAGAAAACGCCGGCGCGTCCGAACGTCAAAGTCGTCATCGACGGCAACCAGATCTCGGTGCCCGAGGGAACGCTCGTCGTCGACGCCGCGAAGCTCATCGGCACGCAGATCCCGGTCTACTGCTCGCATCCAAAGCTCGATCCCGCGGGTCTGTGCCGCATCTGTCTGGTCGAGATCGAGAAGATGCCCAAGCTCCAGATCGCGTGCGCGACGCGCGTGACGGAAGGCATGGTCGTCCACACATCGACCGCGCGCGTCGCCGAGGCGCGACGCGGCGTCTTAGAGTTCTTGCTGCTCAACCACCCGCTGGACTGCCCCATCTGCGACAAGGGCGGCGAGTGCGATCTCCAAGACTACACGATGTCGTACGGCGCCGGAGCGAGCCGCCTCACCGAGCCGAAGCTCCACAAACCGAAACGCGTCGACCTCGGGCCGACCATCGTCCTCGACGAAGAGCGATGCATCTTGTGCCGGCGCTGCACGCGCTTCGATGACGAGATAGCTCAAGAGCGCAACCTCATCGTCGCCGAGCGCGGGCACAAGTCGCTCATCTCGACTCGCGACGGCGGGGGCTACCGGTCGTACTTCTCGGGCAACACGACCGAGATCTGTCCGGTCGGCGCGCTGACGAGCAAGGCGTATCGTTTCCGGTCGCGCCCGTGGGACCTCGGTCGCGCGGACTCGGTCTGCACGCAATGCTCGGTCGGCTGCAACTTCCGCATCGACACGCGCTTCGGCCACGTCATGCGCACCTTCACCCGCGAGAACCCGGAAGTCGACGACGGCTGGCTGTGCGACCGCGGACGCTATACCTTCAATTATATGTACTCGCCGGCTCGGCTGCGCCAGCCGCTCGTACGCCGCGACGGCGAACATCGTCCCGCGTCGTTCGACGAAGCGCTCGCGTATGCGGCCGAACGGCTCGGCCCCGCGGCTGCCGCCGGCAAGGTCGGCGTCATCGGCGGCGGCCGCCTCTCCGACGAAGAGGCCTTTGCCCTTCAGAAGTTCGCACGCGACGTGCTCGGCACGAACAACGTCGACTATCGCACGCACATCCAGCGCTTCGCGTCGCCGGCGCGCTTCGGCGCAAGCCTGACCGACATCGACGATGCCGATCTCGTCCTCGTCTTCGGCACGTTCACACCCGAGCAGGCGCCCGTGCTCGATCTGCGTCTGCGGCGCGCGGTCGCGAGGCGCGGCGCGAAGCTCATGCACATCGGGCCGTACAAGCCCGACTATCCGGTGGCAGTGCAGCACGTCGAATATCCGCCGGGCGCCATCGCCGAGCTCATGGAGCAACTCGCCGATACGGTCCATCACGGACGCGAGGAGTCCGGCGATGGCTTCGTCGCCGACATCGCGCAGCAGCTCGTCGACGCCGAGAAGATCGTCGCGATCCACAACGGCCGCAACGTCGCCGGCGCCGCATCGCTCGAGCGGCTCATGGAGACGCTTGCTCGCTACGACCATCAGGTCGGCATCCTCGTCGTCGGCGCGATGGGCAATGCTCGCGGCGCCGAGGCGGCCGGCTGCGTGCCGAACCTCGGCCCAGGTTACGCCGCTGTGCAAGGCACGCCCGGGATGACGACGACCCAGATGCTCGCTGCCGCTGCCGACGGCAAGCTCGATGCGCTCATCGTCGTCGGCGCGAATCCGGCGCTGACCGGCGCCGACGGCACGCTCGCGCGCGCCGCATTCGAACGCGTCGGGTTCCTCATGGCCGTCGATCTCGTCATGACGGAAACTGCGTCGCACGCCGACGTCGTCTTCGCCGCAGCCTCTTTTGCCGAGAAGCAGGGTCACACGACGAACCTCGAAGGCCGGCGCCAAGCCTTCGCGCAGGCGGTCGAGCCGCCCGTCGGCGTCTATACGGACTCTCAGATCCTCGCGAGCCTCGCGACCGCGCTCGGCAAGCCGAACGCCGTCCGCGCGGACGCAGACGAGCTGTTCGTCGATCTCCTCGCCGCCGAAGCGAGCGCCGCGGCATCGCGGCCGAAGGACGCGCCGCTGCCTCGCCCGAGCATCGCCGAAGCGCCGTCGTCGACTGCCGATCAAGTCGACGCGACTCATCGGCGCTTGACGATCTGTCCGATCCCGCACCTGTACGCCGGCGGCGGCGCGGCCGCGCACGATCCCGGTCTAGCCGAGATGCGTCCGAAACCGTTCGCGGTCTTCAGCAGCGCCGACGCGTCGCGCATCGGCGTCGTCGCGGGCGAGCGGGTGCGCCTGACCGGACCCGGCGGCACGATCGAAGTCGAAGCTCGCGTCGGCGATCAACCGCCGGTCGGCGTCGCGCTCGTCTTGGCCGATATGCCCGAAGCGCCGGAGAACAGATTGCTCGAGGAGACCGGTTTCGGCTGGGCGACCGTCGAGAAGGTCGCGCAAGCGCGGGAGGCATCGGCATGAACGCGCTGCTCGCGAACCCGAACACGAAAGAGACGATCATCGTCGCCATCGAGTCGCTCGTGATGGTCTTCGTCGTCATGACGGCGTTCGCGTACACGATGCTCGCCGAGCGCAAGGTGCTCGCCTGGTTCCAGATGCGCGTCGGGCCGACGTGGTGCGGGCCGTGGGGTCTCATGCAGCCGGCCGCCGACGCCGTGAAGCTCGTGCTGAAGGAAGATCTGACCCCCGCGACCGCCGACAAGGTCATCTACAAATTCGCGCCTGCGCTCGCCGTGCTCACCGCACTGCTCGCATGGGCGGTGATCCCGATCGGCGTCTTGCCGAACGGCGACCCCATCGCGATCGCGAATCCGGGGCCGGGCATCTTGTTCGTCCTCGCCGCCGCAGCGATCGGCGTCTACGGGGTCTCGCTCGGCGGCTGGGCGTCGCAGAGCAAGTGGCCGCTGCTCGGGGCCATTCGTTCGACCGCGCAGATGATCTCCTACGAGCTGTCGATGGGTCTCGCCGTCGTCAGCGTTCTGCTGCTGGCGGGCACGACGAATCTCGCCGGCATCGCCGCGGCGCAGAGCGCGCATCACTTCTGGTACGTCATCCCCGAGTTCATCGCGTTCATCATCTACGGCATCACGGCGACCGCGGAGACGAACCGCGCCCCGTTCGACCTGCCGGAAGCCGAGACTGAACTCGTCGCCGGTTTCCACACGGAATACTCGAGCCTTCGCTTCGGCACGTTCTTCGTGGCCGAGTACATCAATATGATCACCGTCTCGGCGATCGCGACCGTGCTCTTCCTCGGCGGCGGCGACGGCCCGTTCGTCGCGCAGTTCCCGCTCATATCCGTGCTCTGGTTCGTCCTCAAGATCTGCTTCTTCATCTTCATGTTCTTCTGGGTGCGCGCGACGCTGCCGCGGCTGCGTTACGACCGTCTCATGGCATTCGGCTGGAAGATCTTGCTGCCGGTGGCGGTCGCGAACCTCATCATCACCGCAGGAGTGGTGGCGCTACTATGATCCGCGCCGTACGAGGACTTGTCGTCGGCATGCTGACGACCCTCAAGTACCTGTTCCGCAAGAAAGTGACGATCGACTATCCGCGCGAGCCGTATCCGCATCCGGAGCGCTTCCGCGGCGTCCACGAGCTGCGCAAGTACGATGACGGCCTCGAGCGCTGCATCGGCTGCGAGCTGTGCGCGGTCGCTTGCCCGGCGAACGCGATAACGGTCATCGGCGCGGAGAACGATCCGCAAAAGCCGACGTCGCCCGGCGAGCGCTACGGCTACCGCTACGAGATCGACATGCTGCGCTGCATCTTCTGCGGCTGGTGCGAAGAGGCGTGCCCGACCGACGCAATCGTGCTGACGCCTCGCTTCGACATCGCCGATTTTAGTCGCGAGCGGCTCGTGTTCGGCAAGGACAAGCTGCTCGTCAACGACGCGTTCACGCAGCACCTCGGGAACACGGAATCGGCGGTCGAGACGGATCCCGGCGTCGAAGGCGGGGCCGCGTGACGGCGCTCTTCGCCGCGTGCGCGGTCGTCTTGGTCCTCTCGGCGATCGGCGTTGTCGTGAGCAGGCATCCCGTCCATTCGGTCGTCGGGCTTATCGTAAATTTCGCGGCGCTTGCGGTGCTGTTCTTGACGCTCTCGGCCGAGTTCTTGGCGATGATCCAGATCATCATCTACGCGGGTGCGATCCTCGTGCTCTTCCTCTTCGTCATCGCGCTGCTGACCGTCGGCAGCGATCCGATCGAGCGCACCGCGAACAAGCTTCCGGAGCAGGCGGGGCAGGCGGTCATCGCGGGGCTCGTCGCGCTCGGGTTCATCGCCTGGGGCATCCAAACCGATTGGACTCCTACCGCCGCCAAACCGGCGCCGGATTTGGGAACCGTCGGCACGTTCGGCATCCAGCTGCTGACGACGCACGTCTTCGCATTCGAGGCGACCGCGTTCGTGCTGCTCGTGGCGATCATCGGAGTCGTCATGATGGCCGGACGGCGGGAGACGGGGGCGCGCTCCTGATGCCGCAGATCCCGCTCAGCGACTACCTGTTTCTCTCAGCGGCGATGTTCGTCATCGGACTGATCGGCTTTCTCGTCCGGCGCAATCCTCTGACGATGCTCATGGCGGTCGAGCTCATGTGGAACGCCGGCAACCTCGTGCTGGCGGCATTTGCGCGGAACTTCTCCGACATGTCGGGCCAGGTGTTCGTGTTCGTCGTCATCACCGTCGCCGCCGCAGAAGCGGCGATCGCGCTCGCGATCGTCGTCATGGTGTTCAGACGCCGGCCTGACGTCGACGTCGACGACATCTCGGTGTTGAGGGGCTGATGGACGCTATCGTCGCGAATATCGCTCCCCAGATCCTATTCGCGCCGCTGGTCGGCTGCCTGCTGATCGCGTTCGTCGGACCGCGCTTGCCGCGATCCGTCTCTGCCGTCATCGGATGCACGTCGGTCTTCGCCGCGTTCGCGCTGACAGTGGGTCTCGCGATGCACGTCTGGCACCTTCCGGTCGCCGCGCAGCGCATCGACGTGCAGTTCGGCACCTGGGCGCTCGTCGGCCCGGCGCATATCGGCTTTGGGATATGGATCGACCCGCTCGCGTTGACGTGGATGCTCGTCATCACGGGCGTCGGCTTCCTCATCCACCTGTATTCGGTCGGCTACATGGGGCACGACGCGAACTACCGCACGTTCTTCGCGCACATGAACCTGTTCGTGTTCTCGATGCTCTTGCTCGTCATGGCGGACGGGTTCTTGTGGCTGCTCGTCGGCTGGGGCGGCGTCGGCCTCGCCTCGTACCTATTGATCGGCTTCTACTACGACCGTCAAACCGCCGTGCTCGCCGCGCGCAAGGCGCTCATCATGAACGTCATCGGCGACGTCGGCATCATGATCGCGATCTTCCTCATGTTCGCGCATATCGGCGATCAGTCGTTCGCCGTCGTCTTCGCGCGGACCGACGCGTTCGGCACGTCGGCGCTCGACTGGATCGGCATCTGGCTGCTCGTCGGGGCGGTCGCAAAATCGGCGCAGCTGCCGCTGCACACCTGGCTTCCGGACGCGATGGAGGGTCCGACCCCGGTGAGCGCGCTCATCCACGCCGCGACGATGGTGACGGCGGGCGTCTACCTCGTCGCGCGCTGCCATCCGATCTACGATCGCGCGCCCGCGGCTGCTGAGACGGTCGCGATCGTCGGCGCGGCTTCTGCGCTCTTCGCCGCGACGATCGGCTGCGTCCAGTACGACATCAAACGCGTGCTCGCGTATTCGACGATGAGCCAGATCGGCTACATGTTCTTGGCCGTCGGCATCGGCGCGTACACTGCCGGCGCCTTCCATTTTCTGACGCACGCGTTCTTCAAGGCGCTGCTCTTCATGGCGGCCGGCATCGTCATCCACAACCTCGGCGGCGAGCAAGACATCCGCAAGATGGGCGGACTCGCCAAGCGCATGCCGTTCGCCTACTGGACGTTCCTCGCGGGGACGCTCGCGATCGCGGGCGTGCCGCCTTTCTCGGGTTTCTTCTCGAAGGATTCGATCCTCGACCAAGCCGCGTCGCTCGGCCATCCGTGGCTCTTCGCCGTGGGCGTCTTGGCCGCGGCGCTCACGGCGTTCTACATGTTCCGCCTCTTCTTCTCGACATTTGCCGGGCAATACCGCGGCAGCGTTGAGCCGCACGTCGAGCGCGTGCCGGCGATGGACATACCGGTGGGGATCCTCGCCGTGCTCGCGACGATCGGCGGCTTTCTCGTGCTGCCCGGGCGCGACACGATCAGCGCGCTGCTCGCAGGCGCGTTTCCCGACGCGATCGCGCCGCTGTCGCTCGCGAATTTCGATTGGCCGCTCGTGCTCGGCACGCTCATGATTGTCGCAGCCGGCATCGTCACCGCCTACGCGATGTACGTCATATCGCCGCAGTTGCGCATCGACGTCTCGCGCCGCCTTTCCGGGCTGCGTTCGCTCCTGCTCGACGCCTATCACATCGACGCGATCTACCATGTCTTGTTCGAAGTGCCGGCGTACGCGATCGCGCAAGCGTGCAGCGTCGTCTTCGAACGCGTCGTCATCGCCGGCGTGCCGCAGGCGCTCGCCTCAGCGGCGAGCGCGCTCGGCGGATTGTCACGCGGATGGGAGACCGGCTATCTGCGGCGCTACGGGCTGACGATCGCGGTCGGCGCATCGCTGTTGCTCTACTTCGTGATCTTCGGCATCCACGGCGGCGACACGGCGGGGACGCACTGACATGCAGCTCATCGACGTCTTCCCGTTCGTGCCGTTCGCATTCGGCCTGCTGACGCTGCTCGTACCGCGCGGCAACCAATGGGTGCGCATCCTGCCGATCCTCGGCGCGGTCCTCACGCTCGGTATGAGCATCGGCTTCGCGGCCGGATTCTTCATGCTCGGCAGCACCGAGACGACGTCGAGCACTCATCCGTGGATCGTCGGGCCTTGGACCGCGGCGTATCACGTGCGCGTCGATGCGACAAGCATCTGGTTCGTCTTGCTCACGACGTTCGTCGCCGTGCCGGCGATCTGGGCGGCATGGTCGTACGGCGATGCGCAGCGCCAGCGCGGTTTCATGTTCTTGCTTCTGACATTCGAGTCGACGCTGCTCGGGCTGTTCACTGCCGCGGATCTGCTCGTCTTCTACGTCTACTGGGATCTCATGCTCATCCCTGTATTCGTCTTGCTCGCGGGATACACGGGCGACCCGTATGCGCGCCGTGCGGCGTGGGCGTATCTCATCTACAACGGAGCGGGCGGCCTCGTGCTTCTCCTCGGCGTCGTCGGGCTCGTCGTTGTGACGCACACGTTCGAGGTGCTCGGTACGTCGTTTGCCGTCGCCCCCGCGCTTCAATGGTGGCTGTTCGGCGCATTCGCGATCGCCTTCTTGGTGAAGACGCCGGCATTCCCGTTCCATGCGTGGATGCCGCCGACGTACACGCAATCGCCGCCGCCGCTCGTCGCGATGATCTCCGGCGTCCAAAGCAAGGCCGGTCTCTACGGGTTCATCGTCTTCGCGCTGCCGCTATTCCCCGACGCGGCGCACGCCTGGGCGCCTTTCATGCTCGGCGTCGCGCTCGTCTCGATCCTGTACGGCGCGTTCGCGGCGCTCGCGCAGACCGATATGAAGACGCTCGTCGCATACACTTCGCTGTCGCATCTCGGCCTCGTGCTCCTCGCGCTCTTCGCGTTCGACGTCACGTCGTATCCCGCGAGCGTGCTCATGATCGTCAGCCATGGGCTCATCTCCGCGGCGCTGTTCATCATGCTCGGCTTCATCGAGGAGCGGGTGGGGACGCGCGATATCTTCGCTTTCGGCGGGCTTGCCGCGAAAGCGCCGCGGCTTCAGGCGTTGCTGCTCATCGCTGCCATGGCGCTGCTCGGGCTGCCGGGTTTATCCGGCTTCGCCGGAGAGTTCTTGATCCTCGTCGGATCGTGGCAGACGCAACCGGTCGTGACGGCGCTCTCGCTGCTCGCGATCGTCATCGCAAGCGTCTACGCGCTGCGGCTTTACCAAGCGGTCATGCACGGAGAGTATCGCGTGCCGGCAAGCGCACCCGCGGCGATCGAGCTGCGGCCGCGCGAGATCCTGGTCGTCGCGCCGCTGCTCGCCGCCATCATCTTCCTCGGCGTCTGGCCTGGTTGGCTCACCACGAAGACAGCCGCTCCCGCAGGGATGACCTCGCATCCGACCATTTACTGGGTGCCTCGCACATGACGCAGATCGCCGCACCGCAGATAGACTTCGGAGTCGTCGCGCCGCTCGCAGCGCTCGTCGCGACGGGCTTGCTCATCCTGCTCGTCGATCTCGTGACGAGGCGAGCGACGCGCCGAATGCTCTACTCGATCGGGATCGCCGGCAGCCTTGTATCGCTCGTGCGGGTCGCGCTGCAGGTGGGCCACCCCGCGACGACGTTCGTCGGCGCGTTCGCAAGCGACCGATTCTCGTGGGCGTTCGACGCCATCATCCTCGTCGCGCTCATCGGCTCGCTGCTGCTTTCGCTCGTCCGCGACGCCGAGGACGGCGCCAGCCCCGCCGCTTATTCTTCGCTGCTCGTGTTCTGCGCGCTCGGCGGCATGATCATGGCGGGCGCGGCGAACCTCATCGTCATCTTCCTCGGGATCGAGCAGCTCTCGCTCGCGCTCTACATCCTCACCGGCACCGGCCTCGGCCGGCCGGCATCTCAGGAAGCGGCGCTCAAGTACGTGCTGCTCGGGTCGCTCGCATCGGGCTTCCTCATCTACGGATCGGCGCTGCTATACGGCGCGAGCGGCAGCGTCGCGCTGACGGATATCGCGCACGCCGCGGCGTCGCCGTCGATGCTCTTCATCACCGGCTTCACGCTTTTCATCGTCGGCGTGGGGTTCAAGCTCGCGCTCGCGCCGTTCCACGTGTGGACGCCGGATGTCTACGAAGGAGCGCCGATCGCCGTCACCGCGTTCATGGCCGTCGCCGTCAAGGCGGCGACCTTCTCGGTACTCGCACGCTTCGTCTACGTCGTCTTCGGACACGACGTGCCTGCGCTCGCGCCGTTGTGGGCGATCGCGATCCTATCGATGATCGTCGGCAACGTCGGCGCGATCGCGCAGACCAATCTCAAGCGGCTGCTCGCGTATTCGAGCATCGCGCAGGCGGGCTACATCGTCCTCGCGCTCGCGGGCGTCACCGGGTCGGGGCTTTCGGCGATGGTCTTCTACCTCGCGGCATACGCGTTCATGAATCTCGGCGCGTTCGCCGTGATCGCGCTCGTCGGCGACGGATCGGAGTCGGTCGCGGACATCGCATCGTATCGCGGTCTGTTCTGGCGCCGGCCGTGGGTCGCGGTGTGCATGACGGTCTTCATGTTCTCGCTCGCCGGCATTCCGGCGACCGCCGGCTTTATCGGAAAGGTGCTGCTACTAGGACAGGCGGTTGCCGCCGGTCCATGGGGCATCGCGATGGCGGTCGTACTCGTCTTTGGTACGCTCGTGTCGTTCTACGTGTACCTCAAGGTCGTGTGGGCGATGTTCTCACCGCTGGAAGACGGCGCGTCTGCGCCCGCCGGCAACGCACTCGTGCCCTGGATAGCGGTCGCTGCGGGAGTCGCGGGCGTCGTCCTCATGGGCGTCCTGCCGCAGCTGTTCTACTCGCTCTTCGCGACCTGATCCACTATCGCGGCTGCTCTTCGCGATCGCGCCACGCGTTGTAGGCCAAGACGACGGGCGGTATGACGATCGTCGCGATGATGAACGCCCGGATGTCGGTGCCGGCGGCACCCGATAGAACTTCGACCGCCATGACCGCGAACGCGAGGCCGCCGGCGATCGAGAACACCGCGCCTGCGGCGCGCAGCGTCTGAGCGCGCAGGGGCGCGCCGCCGAAGCGCATGGCTCGCTTGCGCAATCCGCCGACATACCACATCTGCAAGCCGGTGACGAACCCGACGATCACGAGCGAGTACGAGAAGAGGATGAGGTCGGCGTTCGGCGTCATGTCATGCGCGCTTCGAAAGCCCGCACATGCGCGCCTGGCATCCGCGGCGGGTCAGGGCGACTGACGTCGCGAACGGCGGGTAAGTGTTCCCTATGCGTCTTTGGGTCGTCGGTCTCGCCGCGTTAGCGTGCTCCTGCGCGCGCGACGGCGCGGGAACGGATGCAGCGCCGGCGCCGAGCGCGACGCTGCCGATCGTCGCCGGCGACTATCCCGCCTTCGGTCACGCGCCGGATTTTTCGTGGGTCTCGGGGCGCATCGTGCGCTCGTCGCCGGCGGGTCAATGCTCCTTCGTGCAGTACTCGACGCATCGCGGTGAGCCGTGGGGCGGACGCATCGTGCTCGATGCCGCCGCGGACGACGTCGCGCTGTTCCCGACCGGCGACATGGTGGTCGTCACCGGATCGCTCGACGATCGCATTCTTAGCGCATGTGGTGAACCCGCGCTGAAAATCCGCACGATCCAAGAGCACTAAAGTTTCTGGGAGCGGTCGAGATTCATCTCGACCGCCGCGGCCTAACAAAGTGCCGAGCTTCGCTCGGCATACCACACTCGTCCCGCGAGTGTGTCCCGTGTCAATATCGTATGCCAGGAGTCGAAACGCCAGACGCAAACCCAAAGCGTCGTGCCCTTCCAAAGAGATAGACACGTCCGGTTGTGGCCGGGCGTCGCCGGTCTTTGGCTCGCGATCGCATCGATAGGCGCCGTCGCGCTCGTCAGCTCGCCGGCCATCAGCATCGCAGACGGCGGATCGTCGCTTCCTTTCGTCGGCGTCTCGCCGCGACCGCACGTCGCCGGCGACGTCTACGATTACTTGCTGCACGGCACGCTGTCGCAGGCGATCGTCGGAAGAGATCCATTCGGACGGAGCGTCAAACAAGCGGCGACGCCGACCGATCTCCTCGGCCGCGAGCGCATCGCGATCAAGAGCGTCGCTGCGAGCGGGCTGTCTCTCCACCGGTCGGGCTCGATCGTCGCGACTTTCAAAGGACGATCGTCACCATCGCAGCGCGGCACCGGCTGGACGCTCGTGACGCCCGAAGGCGACGTCCGCGATCGCAAAGGGAGCACGCTCGGCGGCCTATTCCTATTGCCGCTCGCGTTCCTCGCCGATCGCGCGGTCGATGGCGGTCTCACACCTGCGATCGGTAGCACGTGGACTGCAAAGCTCGGGATGGCGCTGTTCGGTATGACCGCGCAACCGCGGCTTCGCTTCCAGATAACCGGCAGCCGCAAAGTGCTCGGCGTGCTCGTCTACACGCTGACGGCGACGGGGACCGCTCCGGTCAAGGAGCCGGTCGTCACGAACGACGGCATCGCGCTCGGCGACGCGGTCGGCACGTCGCACGTCACGTTGCGCTGCGACTACGATCCGGCCGCGCGGCGCGCGGTGTCGATGGACATCGCGGTGGCGTCGCAGCTCGCTATCAGCTCGCAAGGGAAGAGCACGGGCACGCTCACGGAGCGCCAGCACTATCTCGTCGCGCTCGATGCCGGCTCGATCGGAGCGACGAGCTCGAAGGCGAACGACCCGCCCGCAGCTACTTCGCCGCCCCGCCTCTAAGCGCGGCTCGCCGCTCTTCGCTGTTGCGGTAACCGTACGCGAAGTAGATGAGCAGTCCGATGACCATCCACGCGCCGAACCGGATCCAGATGAAGAGATCCGTTCCCCACACCATGAGAAGCAGCGACAAGACGACGCCGACGAGCGGCACGAACGGCACCCACGGCGTCTTGAAGGGACGCACGCGCTCTGGCTGCGTACGTCGCAAGATCACCACGCCAAGGCAGACGAGCAAGAACGCGCTGAGCGTGCCCGTGTTGACGAAGCTGAGCAGCGTGTCGAGCGAGAACGTGCCTGCCATGATGCCGACGACGACGCCCATGATGAGCGTCATGCGAGCGGGCGTCTGGAAACGCGGGTGGATCTTCGCGATGCCCTTTGGCAACAGCCCGTCGCGCGCCATGACCATGAAGATGCGGCTCTGCCCGTAGATCGCGGTGAGCACGACGGACGACGTGCCGAGGACCGCGCCGAGAATCGCGGTCCAGGCCCACTGACCGAGGTGCACGGCCGCGAGCGCGGTCGGCAGCGGCGTGTTCGGATCGATCTTCGTCGCCGGTTGGAGCCCGATGAGCGCGATCGCGACTGCCGTGTAGAACAGCGTACCGAGTGCGAGCGACCCGAGCACACCGACCGGAACGTCGCGCTTCGGCTTGTTCGCCTCTTCGGCGGCGACGGTCACCGAGTCGAAGCCGATGAACGCGAAGAACGCGTAGAAAGCGCCCGGGATGATGCCGATGACGGGGAACAGCGCCGATGCGCCCTTCTCGTACCAGCCGTTCGGGATGAACGGCGTGAAGTTCGCGGCGTTGAGATGCGGCAGCGCGATGATGACGAAGAACGCGAGCACGCCCATCTTGACGATGACGATGATGGAGTTCGTCAGGCCAGCCGATTCCTTCACCCCGAGCGTGAGCAGGATCGAGAAGCCGACGACGCAGAGGAAAGCGATGACGTCGAAGTACGTGCCGTTCGCCGGGTCGTAATGACCGATCGCCCAGTGCGGGAGATTGACGCCGATGGACGTCAACGCGATCTGGATGTTCGCGGAGAACGTCGTCGCGACCGGGGCGGCGGACATGCCGTACTCGAGGATGAGATTCCAGCCGATGAGCCACGCGAAGAATTCGCCGAGGGTCGCGTACGTGTACGTGTACGCGCTGCCTGCGACCGGGACCATCGACGCGAACTCGGCGTAGCAAAGCCCCGCACAGCCCGAAGCGACGGCGCAGATCAAGAACGAGATGAGGATCGCGGGACCAGCGTAGTTGTGGATCCCGGTGCCGACGGTCGCGAAGATGCCGGCGCCGACCATGTTGCCCAGGCCGAGCGCGATGAGCGCCCACGGCCCGAGAGCTCGTCGTAACGCGGGCCTTTCCGCGGTGCCTTCGGGTTGCTGCGCGAGAGCATCCATGCTTCGCGTGATGAACAAGCCTGTTTGAGGCGGGCCAGACGGCTTCGCCGGGGCGGTCGCCATGTATGAGCGGCTCCTTACGAGTCGGCAGTTCGCCGCTCATTAAACGCAGCGAACGGCTCGACCTTGCGGCCGCTGCGTGCCCTTACGGAGCTTCTGCGTCCTTGCGCGACAGCAGCGGTACCCCTTCGAGCGGCCATATGATGCCGACCGATGGATCCTTCCAGCTGAGGATGCGCTCGTGCGCCGGATCGAAATGCGCGGTCATCTTGTACATGACGACGTTGACGTCGTCGAGTGCGAGAAAGCCGTGCGCAAAACCGCGCGGCACGTACAGCTGCAGATGGTTGGCCGCGGTCAGTTCGAAGCCTTCCCATTTCTTGTAGGTCGGAGATCCTTCGCGGATGTCGACGATCACGTCGAAGATCCTACCGACGAGGACTTGGACGAGCTTGGCCATCCGCATGTCGTAGTGCATGCCGCGCACGACGTTTCTGACCGAACGGGAAACGCTGTCCTGCATCCATTCGTCGCGCATGCCGAGCTGGGCGTACTTCTCGCGCGAGTAGGTCTCTTTGAAATAACCGCGATCGTCGTGGAAGACGTCGGGCACGTAGATCTTCGCGTCGGAGAACGAGGTGTCTTTGACCCGCAGCATCGGCCCGCGCTTCCTGGGGAGCGGTCGAGATTCATCTCGACCGCCGCGGCCTCACCAAGAGGAAAGGTCGTCGGCAGTCGACCGTGAAGGTCGACCGCTCCATTTTCAGACCGCGTCGGTCGAGCTAAAGCTCGACCGCTACAAAGCTTGGCCGCTTCGAGAGTTCATCGGTGGCTAATGCGAGCTGCGACAATTGATATGACGATCGAGCGGCGAGAGGGCCGCGCGGCGAGCGCGCGAAAACCGCCGACTCGGCCTTTCCCGGGAGCCACTCCGTGCGACACCTTTTCATCTCTCTGTTCATCGCAGCGACGTTGTGCGGCTGCACGCAGTCGGCGACCCAAGCCGTCGCGCCCATCCCTGAGCTGGTGAGCGCAAAGCATTCCATAACGTCGGTGAGCCACGTCGTCATCCTCGAGATGGAGAACCGGTCGTTCGACGAGATGTTCGGCACGTATCCGGGCGTCAACGGGATCAACTCGCCCAACGTCGTGTGCAACCCCGATCCGTCGACTGGCGAGTGCGTCTTGCCGTTTCACGACACCTCGACCGTCAATCATGGCGGCCCGCACTCGGACACCGCCGAGCGGGCCGACATAGACGGCGGCAAGATGGACGGGTTCGTCGCCAGCGCCTACGACAAGGACGTCATGGGCTACCATACGTGCGACGAGCTGCCAACGTATTGCTTCTACGCGCAAAACGGCGTCTTGGCCGACAACTTTTTCGAGGCCTCATCGTCGTTCTCGACCATGGCGCATCTCTACATGGTGAGCAACTGGTCGGCGAAATGCACGGGCCTCGATCAGCCGTTGAGCTGCATATCGAACAACGATATCGCGATCAAGACGAATCCCGACTTCGCCTGGACCGACATGACATACTTGCTCCACAAGGCCGGTGTCAGTTGGGGTTACTTCGTCTACGCGAGCGGCCACCCGTTCCTGTCGCCCCAGGACAACGACGGCGAATTCTCTCCGGACAACTCGTACAAGGTCGTCGGCTTGTGGAATCCGCTCCCCAACTTCGACACGGTGAAGGAGGATGGCCAAACGACGAACGTCCGCCCAGGTGCGAAGTTCGACGCGTTCGCGACGGCCGGAACGCTGCCGCAGGTGTCGTGGGTCGTGCCGTCGTTCAACACGAGCGACCATCCGGCGGCAGATCTCGTCCAGGGGCAGCTGTGGGTGCAGCATGAGATCAACGAAATCGAGGCTGGGCCCGACGGGCCGTCGACGCTCATCATCATCAACTGGGATGACTTCGGCGGCTTCTACGATCACGTCCAGCCGCCGTTCGTCGACGCGAACGGCTACGGCATCCGAACGCCGATGATCCTCTACGGGCCGATGGTGGCGGTTCCCGGCTCGATCGATCACCAGTTCCTTTCGACCGACGCCGTCAACGCCTTCATCGAGCGGCTCTTCTTGTCAGGTCAGATGCTCGATCCAAACACCGATGGCCGACCGGACTCTCGTCCGGACGTGCGCGAAGAAACGCCAGGGCTCGGCGCGATCGAAAACGACCTCAACGGCTGATAGGCCGCGGCGGTCGACCATAAAGGTCGACCGCTCCATCTGAACACATAGAACCGCGGCGGTCGAGATGAATCTCGACCGCTCCCGATTTCAGACGTATTTGTTAGAAGCCGCCGCTGTACGGTGACGCGCCGAACGGGCTGGCCCCGAACGGGTTACCGCCGGGAAGGCTGGTGGTCGGCAATCCGGTGTAGGGATTTCCGAGCGGCAGCGACCCCGAGGGCAGGCTCCCGGTGAGACTGGTGGTCGGAAGCGAACCTGAAGGCATCGAGCCCGACGGATAGCCGCTATACGGACTCGTCGAGTAGCCGCCTGAGAAACCGAACGTCGAGTAGCCGCTCTGCGGCGCATACAACGCCGCGGTCCCATAGACACCGCCGGAATACTGCGGGCCGTTCGCGCCGATGTAGACGTACATCGGGCGAGCGCGATACGTCTGGACGTACAAGGCCCGCTCGATCGCTTTAGCGTCCGACGCCAACGCGAGCAACTGCGCATCGGTCGCACAGCTCAAGCCCGACCACGCTTTTCCGCTCCACTTGATCGTCACGTCATCGCTCACGGGCGTCGCGCCGGTCGAGCACTGCGCCGTCGGATTCCTGCCGGCGGTCGACGCGCTTCGCAGATCCGCGAAGAAGCGATCGGAGAGATCGTTTTGCAGTTCGAGCGCCGAGCGGCCGGCGCCGTCGACTGAAACGGCGTGGCCATCGGGTTGGATGACGATGCGGAAACCTGAAGAGTCGCCGCTGCCCGGATTGTAAATGGTCGCAGCGCCTTGGGGCACCGGCAATTGCGGCACCGGCGACGCTCCCAATAGAGCTATCGCGAGGGCTGGAGCGAGGATGCCGCAGAGCGGCGCCAGGCGCTTTCGCATGTGACTGGCATCATAATAGAACATGTGGGCGGTGGACGCAAGCCGACCAAAGCCCCGGCTCGTTAGGCCGTCCCGCTATCCACCCGCCATCGCGCCGATGACCATGAACGGCTCGGCGCCGCGGGCGACCTCGTCGGGCAACGGTACGTCGGGTGAATCGTGCGACAGGTCTTCCATGCAGGCGAAGAAGCGGACGAGCGCTCGCCGCTCTTGCGTCACGTGATCGCGGATCGTGCCGCGCAAAACGGGAAAGCGGTCTTCGAGCGCGTCGAGGATCGAACGTTGCGTCACAGGTGCATCGACGTCGATCTTGACTTCGCCGTCGACTTTCGCGAGCGTGCGCAGATGTGCCGGCAGCACGACCCGCACCGTCACGCGAGTGTTTGCACCTCGATCGATAAGACCGGCGGCAGATCGCGCACGATAGGCGCCCACGAGTCGCCCGCATCGGCCGATGCGTAGACCTGTCCGCCGGTCGTGCCGAAATAGACGCCGCTCGACTCCATCGTGTCGACCGCCATCGCGTCGCGGAGGACGTTGACGTAGCAATCGCGCTGCGGCAGCCCGTTTGTCAGCGCCTCCCACTCATCGCCGCCGCTGCGGCTGCGATAGACGCGAAGCTTGCCGTCGGGCGGAAAGTGCTCGGAGTCGCTCTTGATCGGCACGACGTATATCGTCTCGGGATCGTGCGGATGGACGTCGATGGGGAACCCGAAATCGGTGGGAAGGTTGCCGCTCACCTCGCGCCAAGAATCGCCGCCGTCATCACTGCGCATGACGTCCCAGTGCTTTTGCATGTAGAGCACGCCGGACCGCGTCGGGTGCATCGCGATGTGGTGCACGCAATGTCCGACCTCGGCGTTTGGATCGGGGATCTGCTCGGAGCGCAGTCCGCGATTGATCGGACGCCAGCTCTGTCCGCCGTCGTCGGTGCGAAACGCGCCGGCCGCCGAGATCGCGATGTACATCCGCTTCGGATCTTTCGGATCGATGATGATTGTGTGCAGGCACATGCCGCCGGCACCGGGCTGCCAGCCGGGCGCCGATGCGTGGTTGCGCAGCGCTGGCAGTTCCGCCCACGACTTGCCGCCGTCGGTCGACTTGAAGAGCGCGGCATCTTCGACGCCGGCGTAGACCGTATCTGGATCGGTCAGCGACGGCTCGAGATGCCAGACGCGTTTGAATTCCCACGGATGGGGCGTGCCGTCGTACCAGCGATGCGTTCCGGGCGTACCTTCGTACTTGAACTCGTTGCCGACGGGTTCCCAAGTCTTGCCGCCATCATCCGAACGCTGGATGAGCTGGCCGAACCAGCCGCTCGACTGCGATGCATATAGCCGCTTCGGGTCCGCGGGTGACGCTTTGACGTGATAGATCTCCCAGCCCGCGAAAAACGGCCCGCTCACTTCCCAGTTCTTCCGTTTGCCGTCAGCCGTGAGGACGAACGCACCCTTGCGCGTGCCCACCGAGACTCGTACTTGGCTCATCTCTCAGTCTTACGTTGGTGAAGGATGAAATAATTTCCCTCGCTGTCTTCGCCGAAGGCCATGCGGCAGACAGGCGTGTCCTCGATCGCCCCGTCGTCGTCGAGCTTGACGCCGCGCGCCTTGTACTGCGCGACCGCCGCATCGAGATCGTCGACGGCGAACATGAGCCCGCCGCCTCGACGCCACTCTTGATCGTCCGGTTTGAACAGCCCGAACGTCGTGCCGTCGGGGAACTCGAACTCGGCGCCCATATCGCCCCACTCGGACGACACGTCGCAGCCCATCTTATCCCGCCAGAAGGCTTTCGCGCGCGCGACGTCCTTGACGAGATACACCGCCACATCGATGCCCTTGATCTTCACTTCCTGTGTCACGCTCATGATATCACGCCTCGTTCGCACGCCTGCCGTAGGCGTACGCAAGCACCAAGAAACCGACGACCGTGAAGTAGAACCCGACGCCGAAGTCGATCGGGATCGACTGGCCCATGAATGAGATGGTGCGGTCGCCGATGAGAATACCGAGCACGGCCATCGCCAGACCGAAGCCGGCGATCGCGAACATCCGCGTCACCGTCGTCAGTAATGGAAGCGCGCCGAGCCCGACCGCGATCAGCAATGCCAGCCATCCGACTCCGCCCTGGCCGACCATCGACGGTGAGCCGCCGGTCACGTCGCTCATCTCTGCAGGCACCGAATAGAACGGCAGCAGCGTTCCGATCGCGCCCACGATCCCGCCGACGAGCGTTGTCAGCTTTTCGGCGCCGAGGCTCATGACGGCGCTCTGCGCCTGCGCGGCCGCTTGCCGAACGGGCATCGACGTCGAGGTCGATTTGCCGCACGCCGGGCAGAACGCGGCGCCGTCGGCGAGCGCGGCTCCGCAAGAAGTACAATTGCTCATGGATCCTCCCAAACGAACGGCCGCATCGGATCAGACCGACGCCGCGGTCACGAGCGGTTCTCGCTGCGCGGAGGCCTTCCTTTGGAGCCGATGGTCGGGCGGCGTTTACGCGCGTTGCGCGTGTTTGCGGATGGACGGGGCGTACGTGTCCACGACGATCCGGCTGCGCCCGCGGCTTTTCGCTTCGTAAAGCGCACGGTCCGCCGCTTCGATGAGCTCCGGCACCGATCTGTCAGCGAGATCGCTCACGCCGAAGCTCAGCGTCGTCGAAAACCGACGTCCGTCCTTGCTGAAGAACGGCGTGTTCTCGACGCGTGCTTTGATCCGTTCGAGGCACATCCCGGCGCCAGCCGCCGGCGTGCCCTCGAACATGATGCAGAACTCATCGCCGCCGTAACGCGCGCCGACGTCTTCTGCGCGGATCTCCGCGGCGATCGCTGCGCCGACCGCGCGGATGACGTCATCGCCGACGACGTGTCCGTACGTGTCGTTGACTTGCTTGAAATGGTCGATATCGAACATGCAGAAGCTGAGCGGCAAGTCGTGCCGTACCGCGAGGTGCGTCGCGGCATTGAGGCGCTCGATGAAATGCGTGCGGTTGTACAAGCCGGTGACGCCGTCGCGGATGGAGGCGTCGCGCAGCGCTTCCTGAAGCGCTTTGATCTCGCTGATATCGGTCTGTGACCCGATCATCCTGATCGCGCGTCCCTTTTCGTCGCGAAGCGCGCGGCCGCGGCTGAGCATCCATCGATGGGTCCCGTCGGTGTGACGCATGCGGACCTCGATCGAAAAACTCTCGGTCGTTCCTTTGAAGTGCGCGAGCAGCGCCCTCATCGCGTCCTTGCGCTCGTCGGGATGGACGAGCTCGATGAACGCCGCGGTATTGAGCGACTCATCGCCGCGCCGGCCGAGCATCTCGTTCCAACGCCGCGAGCAATGCAATGTGTCCGAAGCGATGTCGAGATCGAGGACGCCGCTGTTCGACCCCTCGGTCGCGAGCTCGAAACGGTGCTCGCTGTCGGCAAGCCGCGCGAGCGCCTCGTTGAGCTCTTGCGTCCGCTCGACGACGCGCTGCTCGACCGAGACGAACGCCGCCTGAAGGTCTTCCTGCGCTCGGGTCCTCGTCGCGTCGAGCGCGCGCACGCTTCTCGAATTCAAGGCGATGAGAATAGCGAAGATGGTGATCGTCGAGAGGACGAATAAAGCGATCCCGTAGGTCGCATCAAACAACCCGGCGCGCTCGCCGCTGAGACCCAACCAGCCGAGAACGACCGGTATCGTTATCGCTGCCGGGATCATGCTGCGGAGCATGAGTCCCGAGCCGTTGGCCGAGTGGACGGCCGCCATGAGACCGTTATAAGGTTTCGACAAGAGGACCGCCCCGCACAGCAGCAGGATCGCGATCGCCGTATTCATCGCCATCGGCGTCGTCGACGCCACTTGGTAAAGATACTTCGCTGAGTACATGTAGCCGACGAGCGTGAAGAGCGCGACGACGACTGCGCCGAGCGTCACGATTTGCGCGCGGAGGATGACGATGTCGGCGTCGCTCGCCTCGAGCGCAGTGCCGATGCCGATGAGCGCGATTGCGATTGCCGTATTCGTGCCCATGCGGCCCGGGATGCCGCTGCGCGTCTGATCGAGCATAAGGACTTGGTCGATGCCGAGGTGCCAGCCGAAGATGTACTCACCAAGGGTGAGCAGCGCGAGTGTCGCGGTTGCTAGAGCGAAGAGCTGCGAGAAGATCGCAGCGGGCTTAGACGACGGCCAAAGACATTTGATGCCCAGGGCGATCGCCAGGCCCATGATGCACACCGACGTATTCGGCTTCATCGGAACGAGGCCGGGCTCGACGCTCGTCAACCACAGCGCGCCTTGAGTCCATCCGAAAAGGGCGAGCGCGCCGATGGCTGCAGCCGCCGCGGCCGCGATCGACGTAAGCCTTCGGAATAGTTTGGGGTTCGCGATCATCGATTGTGTCGTAATGTGAAATAGCCCCTTTATCCTTATCGTCTAGGGGATGGGGACCATGGGTGCAAGCGGGGTCACACTCAGGCGCGAAGTGAGTCGACCCGAAGCGTTGAGGCGGCGTTGAGGCCGGTGAGTCCCCCACGGATGACATCGTGCGGCCTCAAGGGCTGGATCTCACGCCGGCACCGCTTCGGGCCGTCTCGGATAGCCTACAGCCCGAGGGTGAAGGTTCGATGCAGATGTCGTGAAGGGTTAGTTTCGCTTCGATACGCGCCGCTCGCGTTATACATGACAGTTAGTGTCATGTATCGCGTGCTACGCTCTGCTCGACATCTCGAAACTGCTGCTCATAAGGAGTTCATCTGATGATCACGGGAGTCGACCTGTTCGGTTTTACCGTTCGCGACAAGGCGAAGACCGTCGCGTTTTATCGTGACGTCCTGGGCCTTAAGCCGACCGACGAGGATGCTGACGGAGCCGAGTTCACATTTCCCGACGGCACGACGTTCGGGATCTACCAACCGCCGGGAGGTGATATTCCGCTCGGCGGCGGTGTCATGTTCGCGGTACCTGATGCGAAGAAGGCGGTCGATTACTATCGCTCGCGCGGCGTCCAGCTGAGCGACGTCATGGAGGGACGGGTCTGCTTCATGTCGTTCGGCACCGATCCCGAAGGCAATAGCTTCATGATCCACCAGCGAAAGAATATCGGTTGAAGATCACGCGTCCGAGCCTAGGTCTGCCCACGGGCTCAGCGCGAGCCGCAGGGCATTGTATGCCTTGCGGTGTTTGAAATCGAGCTTGGCCGAGCCGGCACGTTCGTAGAACTCACGGATGAGCCGGTCTCGGCACAACTGCTTCTCATCGTCGTCGCCCATCACAAGGTACGCTTCGACGGCGTCGCGGTCCTCAGGCGGAAAGTCGGCGGGTAGTGTGCCTAGCGCGGCGTTGATCCGCGCTACGTCGGGTCGCGCGCTCGCTTCGGGTGAAGCCATGAGTCCGCCGCGCCGCATCCACTCGGTTGTGTCGGTCCCCTTGGACAAGACGAGGCCGATCATAACGTGCATGAACAGACGAACCGCGCCGTACGCGCCCACAAAAATGACGCCTATGAAAACTGGGGTCGTCGGCCACGGCTGCCACGTTGCGACCGCCAAGATGGCCGCAACAACGTAGATAGAGACGCCAACCCATTTCGACGATAAGGCGAGGCAGCGCGTTAGTCGTGCGCGCTGCTCCTCAACGGACGGTGTGGGAGACTTCTCATCAAGGGTGCGCATCTCGGAGTGGAGTGGCGTTCGCCGGTGCGCGCCGAGAACCCAGCGTCGATCACGTCCGTTCTCGGCCTAAGGGGCATTGGTTGGTTCTTCAGGCACGCCGGCCTCCACCGATGTTGTAGCGCGGGCAGTGGCCGCAGAACGGTCCCGAGCATCGGCGCGCCACATGACTGCGAGTCCGGCGATCGACGCGAAGAGAGCCAAGACCAAACCCCAAGGGTTCGGTAACTCACCGGTCGGTGTAGGCGCAAGCGAACCAAGACTCGCCAGCAACATCCAGATCGCTCCAACCCCGATGACGAGCCAATCGCCCCACCGGTATCGATAAGGCGTTGTTGAGTTCGGCCACTTGAGCTGCTGCATCCGAGTGAAGTGCGATTGGACTTCCGCGTATGCCAGGAACGAAAGAACGCCGAGAAAGTCCAGCGTAGCGGGAAGGCGGAAGAGCCATCCCATCAGCGCGCCGCAGAACGCGAGCAACGGCAACGACGGAACGGGACCGGACTCATATCTGCGCGCTTCATCCTCGACTTCGCCGAACAACTGCCCGTAGACGAAGATGTTGTACACTGGGATCAGCAGCAGCAAGAGCCGCCAAGGCCGATTCTTGTCGCCCTTGATGTAGCCCATCACCCGCGCGATTTTGAAGAGCCAATAGATCTCGTAGAGGCCGAACGACAAGAGAAACAGCAGCGAGAACTGGACGCGGGAAGGCGTGTAGGTGTAGTTCGGGGCGGTGTCCGCCTGAGCTTCTTGAAGCTGCTCCCCGCAGCGCTGGCAACGCCGCGAACCCGGCGCATTATCCTCGCCGCAGATCGAGCATTTCACCGCTGTACCTTCTGGCAGCCGCACCTTGCATATAGGTTACCAAGGATCTCCATTCCAAAGAGAACCAACGTTTGGAACGGTGATCGTAGCTTGATCAAGCTGACAACTACTTCGGCCGAGCGCTAGATGACGAACACGATGCCATTCGAGTACGCGCCGCCCGCGAGCGTCGTGCCGTAGAGCTTACCGCCTACGTTCACCAGCCCCCCGTATGGTGACTTGCCGTCGTTGCGCCCCGCGAATGTGTGGACGACTGACTCAACGCCGGTCGTTGTTATCTTGAAGACGGTTCCGCATTTGCGACAGGCGTTTCCACCGTCTAGCGTCACACCGTATAGCAGACCGCTTTTCACCGCGAGGTCGCCGAGCGGCACCGCGCCATCCGGGTTGCCTTTGAACGAGTAGATCACGTTCTCGACGCCCGCCGGCGTTATACTGAATACCGTACCGTTGCCGACTCCGCCCGATACGGTGGTGCCGTAAAGTGTGCCGTTGAGGCCGACCAACCCGCCAGCCGGATACTGCCCATCACTCCCGCCCTTGAAGCTGTACAGTACGTTCACACCGCCGGTTGCGGTGCGTGTGAAGACAGTCCCGTCAGAATTGGCGCCGCCGGAGAACGTTGTACCATAAAGAGTGCCGTTGACGTTGACCAAACCAGCGGTGGGAATCGCACCGTCGGGAATCTTTTTGAAGGAGTGCAGAACCTTCTCGACGCCGGAAGTAGTGACGCGGTAGACTGTACCGTAGCGTCCCGAGCCTGCACCGCCGTGCTCCGTCGTGCCGAAGAGCCTGCCGTTAACAGCGATCACTGGTGCGTAGGGTTGGCATCCATCCGGACTGCCGAAAAACTGGTGGATGACGTTCTCGACACCTTCGGGCGATATGCTGAACACCACGCCGCAGCCACCGTTGCTGTCAGTCGACGTCGTGCCGTAGAGGGTGCCATCAAGACTGGTAAGGCCCGCCTCGGGCTGGGCGCCGTCGCCCGCAGATCCGAACACATGGATGACATTCTCGATTCCAGCGGTGGTCACGGTGAAAACCGTTCCCGCCTGGCTCGAAGTACCTCCAAGAGCGGTCGTGCCGTAAAGCGTGCCGTTGACGCTGATAAGTTTCCCGGACGGCGACGATCCATCGGGCGATCCTTTGAAGTTGTAGATCGCGCGATAGAAGTCGGGCGAAACGCTCTCGGTATTCGCGCTTGTGCGCCCCGACGGCATTGGTGCCACGACCGCAGAGCGGGTGGTGCACGCCGAGGTTGCGAGAGTCGCTGTGCATGCGACCGCAAGAACGTAGCGCAGTCGAAAGCGAATCATGATCAGACCTCGGGGGAGCACAATTGAGACCGCGGCTATTGTAGCTCTGACAGCGTCGGGGCAATAGTTCTGTCCTAAGTGCTTTTTACTTACGCCAGGCTATTAGCATTTGCCCGGCGGTGTCAGCAAATGTCCGATTTCACGGCTTGCGCTGACCTGAGGCGGTGATTTCGGACAGGCGGAAACTGTGAGTTCTCGGGCGTAAGGCCCGCCAAGGAGACTCACGTGAAGAAGAGCCGCTTCACCGAATCGCAGATCGTCTCGATCCTCAAAGAACTCGACGCTGGCGCG